>NZ_JBHVDD010000005.1:0-177757 GCF_042802995.1 Streptomyces sp. NPDC057438 | reverse complement strand
GGGCCCGACGGACATGCCGTCGGGCCCACCCGCCGTTCGACGCCCGTACCGTTGCCGGGGCGGCTCGCGCCGGTTCGCGCGTCAGTCGTCGGACGGCTCGTCCCAGGTGACCGACAGCTCGTTGCGCCGGCCGAAGCGTTCGAGGTGGCTGCCCACGACCTCCCTGATGGTGGAGAGCGCGGACGCGTCGGGCGCGGTCACACGGATCAGGAGGTGGTCCGCGGCGGGCTGGAGGAGGACGTCGGTCTGCTGGAAGGTGAGGCGGTGGCCGCCGTCGGGGGTCGCCTCGCCGGGAATCTTCCGGCCGAAGTGCGAGGCGAGCTGCTTGGCGTAGCGGGGGGCGGCGTCGGTGGAGGCGCGACCGAGGGAGGTGGGCATGGGGGAACTCCAGGGTGCGGCGAAGGGGGCGGCCGGCCGGTCGGTGGGCGCGGCTCCGCCGCACCGACCCGCCTTTTGCTTGATGCTTCAAACAGTAATGCCGACCCTAGCCCTCCATGATTCAAATTTGAAGCAAGGGTGATGTTGCGTGGCTCACACCCTGCCCCGCCCCGCCTCCACCCCACGGGCCGGGCAACGGCAGACTGCGCGTATGACCCTCCACTGCGCAGTGCTGGACGACTACCAGGGCGCCGCCCTGACCATGGCCGACTGGAGCCCCCTCACCGACCGGGTCGAGGTGCGCACGCTCAGCGAGAACATCGCCGACCGCGACGCGCTCGTGGCCGAACTCGACGACTGCGAGATCGTCGTGGCCATGCGGGAGCGCACCCCGTTCGACGCCGGCCTGCTGCGCCGACTTCCCCGACTGCGTCTGCTGGTGACCACCGGGATGCGCAACGCCTCCATCGACCTCGCCGCGGCGCGCGCCCAGGGCGTCACCGTGTGCGGTACGGCCAGCAGCCCCACCCCGCCCGTCGAACTGACCTGGGCGCTCCTCCTCGGCCTGGCCCGCCACCTCACCACCGAGAACAGGGGGCTGCGGGCGGGCGGTCCCTGGCAGTCCACCGTCGGCCAGGACCTGCACGGCCGCACCCTGGGCCTGCTCGGACTCGGCAGGATCGGCACCCGGGTGGCCCGGGTGGCCACCGCCTTCGGCATGGAGGTCCTCGCCTGGAGCCAGAACCTCACCGTCGAACGGGCGGCCGAGGCGGGAGCCCGGCTCACCGACGGCAAGGAGGACCTGCTCGGCCGCAGCGACTTCGTCTCCGTCCACCTCGTCCTGTCCGACCGCACCCGCGGCCTGCTCGGCGAGCCGGAACTGCGTGCCATGCGCCCGCACGCCCACCTCGTCAACACTTCCCGCGCGGCCATCGTCGACCGGGCCGCCCTCCTGCGAGCCCTGCGCGAGGGCTGGATCGCCGGCGCCGGTCTCGACGTCTTCGAGACCGAACCGCTCCCCGCCGACGACCCCCTGCGCTCCCTGCCGAACGTGCTCGCCACCCCGCACCTGGGCTATGTCACCGAGCGGAACTACCGCACCTTCTACACGGAGGCGGTCGAGGACATCACCGCCTTCCTCGCCGGCACCCCGGTCCGGACGCTGACCCCCGGCTGAGCGGCTACGGCCGGGCGACGGCGCGGCGTGTGCGACAACGGGGGCAGCCTCCGGACCGGGGCGCCGGTTCCCGCGCACCCGGGCACGAGCGCGCAGGTCACCGCCCAGTAGAGTGCGCCTCTGTCGTCCACCGAGAGCCGCCCCCGATCCGCCGAGGTACCGCGCAGTGACCCCCGCACGACCAGGACCGCCCCACGCCGTCACCGTCGTCGGGCTCGGCGCCGACGGCTGGCGGGGCCTGCCCGACGCCTCCCGGGCGGCCCTGCGCGAGGCCGAGGTCCTCATCGGCGGCCCCCGGCAGCTCGACCTGCTCCCCCCGGAGTGCGCGGGGAGACGCATCGGCTGGCCCTCACCCCTGCGGCCGGCCGTCCCCGCTCTGCTCGCTGCCCACGCCGGCCGCCGGATCGCCGTACTGGCCAGCGGCGACCCCATGTTCTACGGCATCGGCCGCGCTCTCGCCGAGGAGGCCGGTGACCGGCTGCGCGTCCTGCCGCACCCCTCCTCCGTCTCCTACGCCGCCGCCCGCCTCGGCTGGCCGCTGGAGGACGTCGAGGTCGTCACGCTCGTCGGCCGCCCCGCCGCCCGGCTGGCCGCCGCCCTGCACGACGGACGACGGCTCCTCGTGCTCAGCGCGGACGCCGGCACACCGGCGGAGGTCGCCGCCCTGCTGCGGGACCGCGGCTTCGGACCCAGCCGGATACGGGTCCTGGAACAGCTCGGCGGCGAGAAGGAGCGGACGAGCGACGCCGGCACCGCCGACGGCTGGGAGCCCGCGCACCCGCCCGGCGACCCCCTCAACATCGTCGCCGTCGAGTGCCGGCGGGCCCCGGACGCCCTCCGCCTCGGCGCCGGACCCGGCCTCCCCGACGAGGCGTACGAGCACGACGGCCAGCTCACCAAGCGCTATGTGCGCGCCGCCACGCTGGCCGCCCTCGCCCCGGCACCCGGCGAACTCCTCTGGGACGTCGGCGGCGGATCCGGCTCGATCGCGATCGAGTGGATGCGCACACACCCCTCCTGCCGGGCGGTCACCGTCGAACGCGATCCGGTGCGCGCCGCGCGCATCAGCCGCAACGCCGAGCGGCTCGGTGTGCCCGGCCTGCGGGTCGTCACCGGGGCGGCGCCCGCCGCCCTGGCCGAACTGCCGCCGCCGGACGCCGTGTTCATCGGCGGCGGGCTCACCGCGCCCGGCCTCCTCGACGCCTGCCGGCAGGCCCTGCCGGTGGGCGGACGGCTGGTCGCCAACACCGTGACGCTGGAGTCCGAGGCCGTCCTCGCCGCCGCCCACCGCCGCCACGGCGGGGAGCTGGTACGGCTCGCCGTCGCGCACGCCGTGCCCGTGGGCGGCTTCACCGGGTGGCGGCAGGCGATGCCGGTCACCCAGTGGGCCGTACGCAGGACGCCCCTCGACGCAGCCGACACAGCGGCCCCCACCGTCCACACCGCCGACACCGCTTCGGGAGAAGACAGATGACCGTGTACTTCATCGGCGCCGGCCCCGGTGCCGCCGACCTGATCACGGTCCGGGGCGCCCGCAGGCTCGCCGCCTGCGGGGTCTGCCTGTACGCCGGCAGCCTCGTCCCGCGCGAACTGCTGGCCGAATGCCCGCCGGACGCACGGCTGGTGGACACCGCCCGGCTCGATCTGGACCAGATCACCGCCGAGCTCGTGCGCGCGCACGAGGAGGGGCACGACGTGGCCCGGCTGCACTCCGGGGACCCGTCCGTGTTCAGCGCGGTCGCCGAGCAGATGCGGCGGCTGGACGCGGCCGGGGTGCCGTACGAGGTGGTGCCGGGGGTGCCCGCGTTCGCCGCGGCGGCGGCCGCGCTGAAGCGGGAGCTGACCGTGCCGACGGTCGGGCAGACCGTCATCCTCACGCGGATCGCGCAGCAGGCCACGGCCATGCCACCGGGAGAGGACCTGGCCACGCTCGGCCGGAGCGGGGCGCTGATCGTGCTGCACCTGGCCGCGCGGTACGTGGACCGGGTCGTGGAGGAGCTTGTGCCGCACTACGGAGCGGACTGTCCTGCCGCGGTCGTCGCGTACGCCTCGCGGCCCGAGGAGCTGATCCTCCGGGGGACGCTGGAGGAGATCGCCGGGCAGGTGAAGGCGGCGGGTGTGCTGCGCACGGCCGTGATCATGGTCGGCCGGACGCTGGGGGCTTCGCAGTTCCGGGACAGCCACCTGTACTCGCCGGAGCGAGACCGGCACGGGTGCTGACGGGCGAGGTGAGTGCGTTGTCGGCTGCGGGCCGGTGGGGCTTCTCGCGCAGTTCCCCGCGCCCCTGAAAAGCAGGGGCCGCGCCCCATGCTTCTGCCCCACGCACCCGCACCCGACCCGGCCCCCCGCTCAGCGGATCGCGCTGCGGCCCACCACCGTGCCCGCGCGGTCGATGCAGAGGACGTCGACCGCGACGGGCGCGCCCCGCAGTACGGCCAGGGCCTCGTCACGGGCCGCCTCGGCGACCAGGTCGCCGAGCGGCACCCCCGCCGCCATGCACAACTGCAGCGCGGCGAGCCCCGTGTTGGCGCCGGCCACCTCGGCGGCCAGCGCCTCGTCCGCGCCGCCGCGCCGGGCCAGCTCGGCGAGGAAGCCCTTGTCGACCTGGGAGCGGGCGGAGTGCAGGTCGAGATGGCCGGCGGCGAGCTTGGAGAGCTTGGCGAAACCGCCGCAGACGGTCAGCCGGTCCACGGGGTGCCTGCGTACGTACTTCAGGACCGCGCCCGCGAAGTCGCCCATGTCGAGCAGCGCGTCCTCGGGCAGCGCGTACTCGGCCACGACCGTCTTCTCCGAGGTGGACCCCGTGCACCCGGCGACATGCGTGCGTCCGGCAGCCCGGGCCACGTCGATGCCCCGCCGGATGGAGTCGATCCACGCCGAGCAGGAGTACGGGACGACGATCCCGGTCGTGCCCAGGATCGAGAGACCGCCGAGGATGCCGAGGCGGGGGTTCCAGGTGGAGCGGGCGATCTCCTCGCCGTGGTCCACGGAGAGGGTGATCTCGACATCGCCGCTGCCGCCGTACCGGGCCGCGACTTCGGCGACATGGTCCCGCATCATCTGCCGGGGCACCGGGTTCACCGCCGGTTCGCCCACGGCGAGGGGCAGGCCCGGCCGGGTGACCGTCCCGACCCCGGCCCCCGCCCGGAAGACCACCCCGGACCCGGCGGGCAGCCGCCGTACGGTGGCCCGGACCAGCGCGCCGTGCGTGACGTCCGGGTCGTCGCCCGCGTCCTTGACGATCCCCGCCATCGCGCTGTCACCGGTCAGCTCCTCGGCCGCCAGCGCGAACGCCGGGGTCTGCCCCTTCGGCAGGGTGATCGTCACCGGGTCGGGGAACTCGCCGGTCAGCAGCGCGGTGTACGCGGCCGTCGTGGCGGCGGTCGCGCAGGCACCGGTGGTCCAGCCGGGCCGGAGACCGGTGTGCTTGAGTTGGGCCGCGCGACCGCCCGCCGCCGCGCCGCCGCCGGCACCCTGCTTCTCGTCACTGCTCATGATCGGACCCGGACTTCCATGCACGTACTGATACTCGGCGGAACCACGGAGGCCCGCCGCCTGGCCGAGCTGCTGCACGGCACCCCCGGCCTACGGCTGACCAGCTCCCTCGCCGGGCGGGTCGCCAGCCCCCGGCTGCCCCCGGGCGAGGTCCGCGTCGGCGGCTTCGGCGGGGCCGAGGGGCTGGCCGCCTGGCTGCGCGAGCACGGGGTGGACGCGCTCATCGACGCCACCCATCCTTTCGCCGGGACCATGAGTTTCCACGCGGCACGGGCGGCCGCCACCTCCCATGTTCCCCTGCTCGCGCTCCGCCGGCCCGGCTGGGTGCCGGGACCCGGCGACGACTGGCACGACGTCGGCTCACTGGCGGAGGCGGCGCGGCTGCTGCCCACGCTCGGCGACCGCGTGTTCCTCACCACCGGGCGCATGGGCCTGGCCGCGTTCGCCGCCCTGGACGGCCTGTGGTTCCTCGTCCGGTCCGTCGACCCGCCCGAGGCCCCGTACCCGGCCCGGACGGAGGTCCTGCTCGACCGCGGCCCGTTCACCCTCGAAGGGGAACGGGAACTGCTGCGCCGGCACCGCGTCGACGTCGTCGTGACGAAGGACAGCGGGGGCGCGGCCACCGCGCCGAAGCTGACGGCCGCGAGGGAGGCCGGGGTGCCGGTCGTCGTGGTGCGCAGACCGCCCGCCCCCGAGGGTGTCACCACGGTGCCGGACCCGGAGAGCGCGGCCCACTGGGTCCAGGGGCTGGTCGAAGCAGGCCGAGCCGGGCGGGTCGAGGAGCGCCCCGACGTCCGCTGACCCCGCCGGGTCGGCACACACGGCACCGTGCGCCGACCCGAGGACCGGCGGGCCCGGGCGCGGCCGCGTACCCGTCGGCCCTGGCACCCGTGGGCACGCGTGGGTCTCCGCGCGGGCCCACCCGGCCACCGCCACCCGCGACGGCGCCCCGCCCCGCTCATCCCTCCGGGTACCGGCGGGGCGTCCACACGATCTGCTCGCCGTCCCCGCGCCTGACCGCCTGGGTCTGCGAGGAGCCGACCAGCAGGATCGTCCGCATGTCGACCTCGGCCGGGTCCAGGTCGGCCAGCCGTACGATCCGCACCCGCTCGCCGGAGCCGCCCACGTCCCGCGCGACCACCACCGGGGTGTCCGGCGCCCGGTGCTCCAGCAGCAGCTCGCGCGCCTTGCCCACCTGCCAGGTTCGGCTGCGTGAACCGGGGTTGTACAGGGCGAGCACCAGGTCCGCCGAGGCCGCCGCGCGCAGCCGCTCGGCGATGACCTCCCACGGCTTGAGGCGGTCGGACAGGGAGATCGTGGCGTAGTCGTGGCCGAGCGGGGCGCCCGCGCGGGCGGCGGCCGCGTTCGCGGCGGTCACCCCCGGCAGCACCCGCACCGGCACGTCCGCGTACTCCTCCTGCGCGGCGACCTCCAGTACGGCCGTCGCCATGGCGAAGACCCCCGGGTCGCCACCGGAGACGACCGCGACCCGGCGCCCGCGCCGGGCCAGATCGAGGGCGAACTCGGCGCGCTCCGACTCGACCCGGTTGTCCGAGCCGTGCCGCACCTGGCCCGCCCGGCGCGGTACCCGGTCCAGGTAGGTGGTGTAGCCGACGAGGTCGTCGGCGGCGGCGAGCGCGCCCCGCGTCTCGGGCGTCAGCCAGAGCGGACCGGCGGGCCCGGTACCGACCACCACGACCTCGCCCCGCTCCCGGGCCTCGGGCCGCTCGGCGTCGACCTGGCTGGGCAGCACGGCCACCGAGAAGTACGGCACCGACTCCGGGTCCACGTCCGCCAGTTCGCCGATGCGCTCCCCGGGCATGGTGGCACGCTCGACATAGCGGGCCTCGGCGAGCCGCCCCGAACTCTCCAGGGCGCTCCGTACCTTGGTGAAGGTCCGGCCCAGCTTCATCACCACGGCCACGTCGGTCGCGGCGAGCCGTGCGGTCAGCTCCTCCTCGGGCAGGGTGCCCGGCAGGATCGTCAGCACCTCCTCGCCCTCGACGAGCGGTGTGCCCAGGCGGGCCGCGGCGGCCGACACGGACGTGACACCGGGGACGACCTCGGTGTCGTAGCGGTCCACCAGCCGTTTGTGCATGTGCATGTAGGAGCCGTAGAACATCGGGTCGCCCTCCGCGAGGACCGCGACCGTGCGCCCGGCGTCGAGATGTGCGGCCAGGCGCGCCGACGCCTCCTCGTAGAAGTCCTCCATCGCGCCCTTGTAGCCGCCCGGGTGGTCGGTGGTCTCCGTGGTCAGCGGATACATCAGCCGTTCCTCGATGTGGTCGTCGCGCAGGTGCTTCGCGGCGATCGAGCGGGCGATGGAACGGCCGTGCCGGGCGCAGTGATACGCGATCACGTCCGCCTCGGAGATGACCTCGACGGCCCGGACGGTCATCAGGGACGGGTCACCGGGGCCGAGCCCCACCCCGTACAGCTTCCCGCTCACTCTTCCTCACTCGCGATCGCGTTGAGCGCGGCGGCGGCGATGGCGCTCCCGCCACGACGGCCGCGTACGACGAGGTGCTCCAGGCCCGAGGGGTGCTCCGCCAGCGCGTCCTTGGACTCGGCCGCGCCGACGAACCCGACGGGCACACCGATGACGGCGGCGGGCCGGGGCGCGCCCTCGTCGATCATCTCCAGCAGCCGGAACAGCGCGGTGGGCGCGTTGCCGACGGCCACGACCGAGCCCTCCAGCCGGTCCCGCCACAGCTCCAGCGCGGCGGCGCTGCGCGTGGTGCCCAGCTTCGCCGCCAGCTCGGGCACGCCGGGCTCGGAGAGGGTGCACAGCACGTCGTTGTCGGCGGGCAGCCGCTTGCGGGTCACCCCGCTGGCCACCATCCGCACGTCGGTGAAGATGGGTGCCCCGGCCCGCAGGGCCTCACGGGCACGGGCCACCACGTCGGGCGTGTACGCCAGGTCCCGTACGAGGTCGACCATTCCGCAGGCGTGGATCATCCGTACCGCGACCTGGCTGACGTCGGCGGGCAGGGCCGCGAGGTCCGCCTCCGCGCGGATGGTGGCGAAGGACTGGCGGTAGATCGCCGGGCCGTCCTTCTCGTAGTCGTAGGTGGTCACGGTGGTCTTCTCGCTGCTCTCGGTCGGCGTACGGGGGTCGTTCGTGCGGGGGTCGTGCGTGCGGGCGTAGTCCGGGTAGGTCGTGCGCGTCATCGGGGCCGTGCCGTGCGGGTTCTCGGCCTTATGCGGTGATCTCCCCCAATACGGCGGCGAGTCGCGACGTGTCCGCCATGGGGGCGGTGCGCGGGCTTCGGCCGGGGGTGGTGCGGGAGAGCTGGTAGCCGCCGCTCTCCACCGCCACCACGTCGATCCGTTCGCCCCGGGGGTGGCCGCAGCGGCGCTCGCAACCGGACCAGTACAGGGGAAGTCCGGCGCCTCCGGTTGCCGCCAGGCTCCCGGCCGCGTCCGCCCGTACGTCCGCCAGGGACTTGGCGCAGCCGGGCCGTCCGATGCAGGCGCCGACACGCAGCCAGGGGGAGGCGGGGTCGGTGACCAGACCGGTCACGGAGAGCCGGGCGAGCGCGTCGGCCGCCTGCTCCTCGGTCAGGTCCGGTACGGGGACGACGACTCCGCGCCACGGGGTCAGCCGCAGCTCACGGCACGGCGTCGCGGCCGCGAGGGCGGTCAACTCCCGCCACTGGAGGGGGGTGAGGCGACCGAAGGGGGCGTGCACGGAGAGGGCGTCGCCGACGGTTCCCGGCGGCGGGCCGCCCTCGGCTCCGGCCGGGCTCGTCCCGCACTCGGTACGGGGCCGGCTCACGGAGTCGACGCCGACGGCGGCCAGCCGGTCCCGGACCCGGCCGGGCAACCCGTCCTGGAAGGGGAGTTCGGTCACCCGCCAGACCCGGGCCCCGCCCTCCCGCGCCGCCTCCAGGAAGGTCTCGGCGGCGGTCAGCGCGGCACGGGCCGCGTCCTCACCGGGGACCGACAGACTCTCGGCGGCCGTCCCCAGGCTCAGCAGGGCACCACCGTCCTCGGCCGCCCGGACGGTCACATCGGCGTCCAGCGCGGCCACATCGCCCCGCCCGTCGTCGAGAGCGAACAGGAACCGGCCCGACAACCCCCGCGCCGTCCCACTCGCGCACAACGCGGTGTCGAGGGCGGACAGCCAGGGCCGTACGTCGCGCAGACCGAGTCCGTCGAGACCGGACAGGGGCGAGGCGACGATGTTGCGCACCCGTTCGTGTCCGGCGGACGGCAACAGCCCGGCAGCGTCCAGCGATCGGGCCAGCTCGCCCCCGCAGCCCTCGGCCAGCCCACGCAGTTGCACATTGCCGCGGGAAGTGAGGTGAAGATCACCGTCGCCGAGCCGTCGTGACGCCTCCGCGAGCGCCTCGGCCTGCCGGACGCCCAGCACACCGCCGGGCACGCGGACCCGGGCCAGCGCCCCGTCGTCCGCCGTATGCAGCCGCAGCGCCCCCGGGCAGGCGTCGCCACGGTCCCGTGTGACCGCTGTGGCCTGGGACGATGAACGCGGGGGAGGCGTGGACATGGCGGCGAGCATACCCACCGGCACCCCGGACGTATCCTCCGCCCTTTTGAGGCGACCCTTACTATGCTGCTTGGTGGATCATCCGGTCCGCCGACGCCACCAAGGCGCTAGGGTCTGTCGTCGCATTCCCTAGGGGAGGAAGCCCGGTGTGAGTCCGGCGCGGTCCCGCCACTGTGAGCCCGTCCCAGGAGGGTCGGGCGAGTCAGGAACTCCCTTCCCCGTACCGCCCGGTCCGCCCGGGCAGGGGAGACTCCGATCCGACACCGCCCGGGGCGCGGACCCCGAGGAAGGCCAGCAGCCGCATGCAGCCATCGCCCGGGGAGCGCTCGACGCAGCCCCGCATCCTGCTCCTGTCGACCTCCGACACCGACCTGCTCAGCGCCCGCGCGGCAGCCGGCCCGGTCCCGTACCGCTTCGCCAACCCCTCCCGGATCGCCCTGGAGGACCTCCCGGACCTCCTCGACGGCACCGGCCTGGTCGTCGTACGCCTCCTCGGCGGCATCCGGGCCTGGCAGGACGGCCTCGACCTGCTGCTCGCCGACGGCCGCCCGGTCGTCGTCCTCACCGGTGAACAGGCGCCCGACGCCCAGCTGATGGCCGCCTCCACGGTCCCGGTCGGCATCGCCGCCGAGGCCCACGCCTATCTCGCGCACGGCGGCCCCGCCAACCTGGAGCAGCTGGCCTGCTTCCTCTCCGACACCGTCCTGCTCACCGGGCACGGCTTCGACGCGCCCGCGCCCGCGCCCTCCTGGGGCCCGCTGGAGCGCACCCCCCGCGACACCGCCGACGGCCCGACCGTCGCCGTGCTCTACTACCGCGCCCACCACATGAGCGGCAACACCGCCTTCGTGGGCACCCTGTGCGAGGCGATCGAGGACAAGGGCGCCCGTGCGCTCCCGCTGTACGTGGCCTCGCTGCGGGCCCCCGAGCCCGAGCTGATCGAGGAACTGCGCGCCGCCGACGCCATCGTGACCACCGTCCTCGCCGCGGGCGGCACCAAGCCCGCCGAGGCCTCGGCCGGCGGTGACGACGAGTCCTGGGACGCGGGCGCCCTGACCGGCCTCGACGTGCCGATCCTCCAGGCCCTGTGCCTGACCGGCTCGCGCGCCGCCTGGGAGGAGAACGACGAGGGCGTCTCCCCGCTCGACGCGGCCAGCCAGATCGCCGTTCCGGAGTTCGACGGCCGGCTGATCACCGTCCCGTTCTCCTTCAAGGAGATCGACGAGGACGGTCTCCCGGCCTACGTCGCCGACCCCGAGCGCGCCGCCCGCGTCGCCGGGATCGCCGTACGCCACGCGCGACTGCGTCACATCGCCAACGCGGACAAGCGCCTCGCGCTCGTCCTGTCCGCCTACCCGACCAAGCACTCCCGCATCGGCAACGCGGTCGGCCTCGACACCCCCGCCAGCGCCGTCGCCCTGCTGCGCCGCCTGCGCGAGGAGGGCTACGACTTCGGGACCGACGCCGAGGTGCCGGGCCTGGCCTCCGGCGACGGCGACGAGCTGATCCGCGCGCTGATCGAGGCGGGCGGCCACGACCAGGACTGGCTGACCGAGGAGCAGTTGGCCCGCAACCCGGTCCGGATCCCGGCGGCCGACTACCGCCGCTGGTACGCCGGACTCCCCGAGGAACTGCGCACCTCCGTCGAGGAGCACTGGGGGCCGGCACCCGGCGAGATGTTCGTCGACCGCAGCGCCAACCCGGAGGGCGACATCGTCCTCGCGGCCCTGCGCTTCGGCAACCTGCTGATCCTCATCCAGCCGCCGCGCGGCTTCGGCGAGAACCCGATCGCGATCTACCACGACCCGGACCTCCCGCCCTCCCACCACTACCTCGCCGCCTACCGCTGGATCGCCGCCCGTGCCGACGACGGCGGGTTCGGCGCCGACGCGATGATCCACCTCGGCAAGCACGGCAACCTGGAGTGGCTGCCCGGCAAGAACGCGGGCCTGTCCGCCGCCTGCGGCCCCGACGCCGCCCTCGGCGACCTGCCGCTGGTCTACCCCTTCCTGGTCAACGACCCGGGCGAGGGCACCCAGGCCAAGCGCCGCGTCCACGCCACGCTCGTCGACCACCTGGTGCCGCCGATGGCCCGCGCCGACTCCTACGGCGACATCGCGCGCCTGGAGCAGCTCCTCGACGAGTACGCCCAGATCTCCTCCATGGACCCGGCGAAGCTCCCCGCGATCCGCGCCCAGATCTGGACCCTCATCCAGGCAGCCAAGCTCGACCACGACCTGGGACTGAACGACCGCCCCGAGGACGACGGCTTCGACGACTTCCTCCTGCACGTCGACGGCTGGCTCTGCGAGGTCAAGGACGCCCAGATCCGCGACGGCCTGCACGTCCTCGGCAACCCGCCGACCGGCGCCGACCACGTCAACCTGGTCCTCGCCGTGCTCCGCGCCCGCCAGATCTGGGGCGGCACCACCGCCCTGCCCGGTCTGCGCGAGGCGCTCGGTCTCGACGAGTCCGCCGCGACCCGTACGACCGCCGACGAGGCGGAGGAGAAGGCCCGAGCGCTGGTCCAGGCGATGGAGGACGCGGGCTGGGACCTCGCCGCCGTTCCCACCGAGCACGGCGAACAGGTCGCCGCGATCCTGGAGTTCGCCGCCCGGGAGGTCGTGCCCCGGCTCGCCGCGACCACGGCCGAACTCGACCACACCGTGCATGCCCTGAACGGCGGCTTCGTCCCGGCCGGTCCCTCCGGCTCCCCGCTGCGGGGCCTGGTCAACGTCCTGCCGACGGGCCGGAACTTCTACTCCGTCGACCCCAAGGCCGTCCCCTCCCGCCTCGCCTGGGAGACCGGGCAGGCCCTCGCCGACTCCCTGCTGCAGCGCTACCGCGCCGACAACGGCGAATGGCCCACCTCCGTCGGCCTCTCGCTGTGGGGCACCAGCGCCATGCGCACGGCCGGCGACGACGTGGCCGAGGCGCTCGCCCTGCTCGGCGTCCGCCCGGTCTGGGACGACGCCTCCCGCCGCGTGACCGGTCTGGAGGCCGTTCCCGCCGAGGAACTGGGCCGCCCGCGCGTCGACGTCACCCTGCGCATCTCGGGCTTCTTCCGCGATGCGTTCCCGCACACCATCGGGCTGCTCGACGACGCCGTACGTCTCGCCGCCTCCCTGGACGAACCGGCCGAGGCCAACCACGTCCGTGCCCACGTCCAGGCCGACCTCGCCGAGCACGGCGACGAACGCCGGGCCACCACCCGGATCTTCGGCTCCCGGCCCGGTACGTACGGCGCCGGACTGCTCCAGCTCATCGACTCCCGCGACTGGCGCACCGACGCCGACCTCGCCGAGGTGTACACGGTGTGGGGCGGTTACGCCTACGGCCGGGAACTGGACGGCCGTCCGGCCCGCGAGGAGATGGAGACCGCGTACAAGCGGATCGAGGTGGCCGCGAAGAACACCGACACCCGCGAGCACGACATCGCCGACTCCGACGACTACTTCCAGTACCACGGCGGCATGGTGGCCACCGTCCGCGCCCTGCGCGGCACCGCCCCCGAGGCGTACATCGGCGACTCCACCCGCCCGGAGACGGTCCGTACCCGCACCCTGGTCGAGGAGACCTCCCGGGTCTTCCGCGCCCGCGTGGTCAACCCCAAGTGGATCGAGGCGATGCGCCGCCACGGCTACAAGGGCGCCTTCGAACTCGCCGCCACCGTCGACTACCTGTTCGGCTACGACGCCACGACCGGTGTGATCGCCGACTGGATGTACGACAAGCTCACCGAGACCTACGTCCTGGACGAGACCAACCGCGAGTTCCTGCAGCAGGCCAACCCCTGGGCCCTGCACGGCATCGCCGAGCGACTGCTGGAGGCGCAGTCGCGCGGGATGTGGGAGAAGCCCGACCCGGCGGTGCTGGAGGGCCTGCGGCAGGTGTACCTGGAGACGGAGGGCGACCTGGAGGGCGGCGAGGACTGACGGCGGCGCGGCCCGGGCCACGCCGGCCCGGGCCGGCGTCGGACGGCCCGGGTCAGCGTCGGTCGCCGGCGGCCCGGACGAGGGCGTCGAAGAGGGCCTGCTGCGCCCGGTCCTCCTCGGCGGTGTCCTCGGGGTGCCACTGCACGGCCGTGAACCAGCCGGTGGCGCGAGGGAGTTCGAGTCCTTCCACGGTGCCGTCGGCGGCGCGGGCGGTGACCTCCAGCCCCTCGCCGAGCCGGTCCACCCGCTGGTGGTGGTAGCAGGACGCCTCCACCTTCTGCGCGCCGGTGGCCCGCTCCAGCAGCGTGCCGCGCCGGACCGCCACCGGGTGCACGAGGTGGCGGTGTTCGCGTTCGGGGCCGCCCATGTCCTGTTCCAGGGTGCCGCCGAGGGCGACGTTGACGACCTGCAGCCCCCGGCAGACCGCCAGCAGCGGGAGGCCCGACTCCAGGGCGGCGCGGGCGACGTCGAGGTCGAAGGTGTCCTGGACCTCGTCGACGTCGTACACGCTCGCGTGGGTGTCCCTCGCGCCGTAGCGGTACGGGGCGAGGTCGCCGCCGCCCGGGAGGAGGACACCGTCGAAGCGGGCCAGACGGGCGGCCGTGCCGCCGGCGGCCGGGTGGATGCTCGCGGGTTCGCCGCCCGCCCGCCAGACGGCCTCGATCAGGGCGCGGGCGTTGACCTCGGCGGCGTACCGCAGAGCGGAGGTCGTGGCGGCGAAACGGGCGGGAACCGCTATCAGGGGCCGGGTCACAGCTGGATCCACGTGGTCTTCAGCTCGGTGTACTTCTCGACGGCGTGGGCGGACTTGTCGCGGCCGTTGCCCGACTGCTTCATGCCGCCGAAGGGGACGGTCAGGTCGCCCTCCTCGTAGCAGTTGACCCAGACCGTGCCGGCCCGGAGCGCGCGGGAGACGCGGTGGGCGGTGGACAGGTCGGAGGTCCACAGGCCGGCGGCGAGGCCGTACTCGGTGTCGTTGGCGAGCGTCACGGCCTCGTCGAGGTCGTCGAAGGTGAGGACGGACAGGACCGGGCCGAAGATCTCCTCGCGGGCCAGCCGCATACCGGGGTCGACCCGGTCGAAGACGGTGGGCCGCAGATAGCTGCCGCCGGTGTCGTGCAGGGTGCGCTCGCCGCCGGTCCGCAGCCGCGCGCCGTCGCTGACCCCCGCGCCGATGTGGCCGAGGACCCGTTCGAGGTGGGCCTCGCGGACCAGGGCGCCCATCTCGGTGTCCGGGTCGAGCGGGTCGCCGACGCGCAGCTCCCGGGCGCGGGCGACGACGGCCTCGGTGACGCGTTCGGCGACCGAGGAGTGCACCAGCAGCCGGGAGGGGGCGGTGCACATCTCGCCCTGGTTGAAGAAGATGCCCCAGGCGGCGGTGGCTGCCGCCTTCTCCAGGTCGGGGGCGTCGGGGAGGATGATGTTCGGTGACTTGCCGCCCAGCTCCAGCCAGACCCGCTTGAGGTTGGAGTCGGCGGCGTAGTGCAGGAAGTGCCGGCCGACGGCCGTGGAGCCGGTGAAGGCCAGGACGTCCACGTCGGGGTGGAGCCCGAGGGCCCGCCCGGCCTTCGGCCCGTCACCGGTGACGACGTTGAGGACGCCCGGCGGCAGTCCGGCCTCGGTGGCGATCCGGCCGAGCAGCAGGGCGGACAGCGGGGAGTTCTCCGAGGGCTTCAGGACGACCGTGCAGCCCGCAGCCAGCGCCGGGGCGACCTTCCAGCCGGCCAGGGTCAGAGGGAAGTTCCACGGCACCACCGCGCCCACGACACCCGCGGGTTCACGGGTGACCAGGGCCAGGGCGTCGCGGGAGGTGTGGGGTGACTCGTCGGTGAGTTTGTCGGCGAGCTGCCCGTACCAGCGGAAGGTGGTGATCGCGGCGCGCAGTTCGATGTCGTGCGCTTCCCGGTACGGCTTGCCCATCTCCAGGGTGATGGTCAGGGCCAGCTTCTCCCGCTGTTCCTCCAGGAGGTCGGCGACGCGCAGCAGGATCCGGCCGCGGTCGGCGGGGGCCAGGCGGGGCCAGGGGCCGGAGTCGAAGGCGCGGCGGGCGGCGGCGACGGCCAGGTCGACCTCGGCGTCCTGTGCGTCGGCCACCTCGACGAGGGTCCGGCCGTCCCGGGGTGACACGACGGCGAAGGAGGCGCCCCCGCCCGGTTCGTCCGCCCCGTCGATGTGGTGCCGGCTGGGGAGATCCAGCTCCTTGGCGCGACGGAGCAGGTCGTCGTGGGCGAGGGCGGCAGGCATCGGGCTCTCCTCATTCCTTGTTCGGTGTGCGGGGTGGTCCGGGTGCAGGGCCCGCACCGGTAGCGGCAGGGCGGTGACGGTGGCCGGGGACCGGTCCGTGGCGGCCGGGGATCAGTCCGTGGCCGGCTGCCGGTTCCGGGTCACCGCCGCCGCGACGAGACCCAGCGCCAGCACCGCGGGCACGGTCAGCTGCAGCCACAGGGCGGTGGTCCGGTCGCCGCCGATGAGCGTGGTGAAGTTCTCGATGATCAGCCAGATCGCCCAGGCGATGCCGAGCGCGCCCAGGACGGGGGCGATCAGCGTGTTCCAGGGCCGGGTGTCGGCATGGGAGCGGCGGAAGAAGACGACCACGGACACGGACGTCAGGAAGTACAGGAGCATCATCGCCAGGACGGCCACGCCGCTGAACCAGGAGAACAGCGTCAGCACGGGGTCCTTGCCGAGCAGCGCGAACGGGATGACCAGGGCCACCGCGATCACGGTCTGGACGATGCCGGCCGCCCAGGGGGAGTGACGGCGGTTGAGCGAGGTCAGTCCACGGGGCAGCAGTCCCTCACGGCCCAGGGAGAACAGGTAGCGGTTGGCGGAGTTGTGGAACGCCAGGATCCCGGCGAACAGCGAGGTGGCCAGCAGGACGGGCAGCACGTCGCCGGTCCAGGCGCCGAACTCCGCCGCGATGGGGGCGAAGACCCAGCCCGCCGCGTCGCCGCTCTCCAGGGCCTTGCCGGCCTCCGCGGTCGCCCGGGACGCGCCGTGCGCGGAGACCAGCATCCAGGAGGTGAAGGCGAAGAAGCCGGTGACCACCGCGACCGACAGATAGGTGGCGCGCGGGACCGTCTTGCGCGGCTCCTTGGCCTCCTCGCCGTAGATGGCGGTCGCCTCGAACCCGAACATCGACGCCACGGCGAACATCAGCGCCACTCCGGGAGCGCCCTGGAGCGCCGCGTCCGGGGAGAAGCTGTCGGCGAGGCCGAGCCCCTCGGGGCCGCCGCCCTTGAAGAAGGTCACGAAGGCGAAGGCGGTCAGGATGCTGAACTCCGCGAGGACGAACACGGCCAGCAGCTTGGCGCCCATCTCGATCCCGGCGGCGCCGAGGACCTGGACGATCACCATGGTGACCAGCGCCCACACCCACCAGGCGATCGTCACGTCGGCGTAGTGCGCGACCAGGCCGCTCACCGTCGCGCCGTAGAGGCCGTACATCGCGGCCTGGATGGCGCAGTACGCGAAGAGCGCGACGCCGGCGCTGCCGGAGCCGGTCGAGCGGCCCAGTCCCTTGCCGATGTACGTGTAGAAGGCGCCGGCGTCCACGACGTGGCGGCCCATGGTGACGAAGCCGATGGAGAACAGCAGGATCACGACGCCGGCCGCGATGTACGCGGCGGGGACACCGGCGCCGTTGCCGATGACGACGGCGATGGGCACGGCTCCGGCGATGCCGGTCAGCGGGGCCTGGGCGGAGAGGACGAAGAAGAGGATGCCCAGGACGCCGAGGGAATCGGGCTTGAGCCTGCCTGCCGGGGATGGATCGTGCGAGCTGTGCGGGGCGACCGCCGTCTGACTGTCCACTCGGATCACCTGTCGGGGACGGGGAGGGATGGGATTCGTTTAGGCCCAAACGAGTTGCCTCATCGTGAGCCCGAACTATCCGTTTGGCAAGGGGTCTCGTGAAGATTTTCGGCGGGCTTTCCCGGGCCCGCGCGGGCATGCCGGAAGGCCCCGTACGCGGCACGTCCGGGGCCATGACCGCACAGGTCAGCGGCTATGCGCGGGCTTCGCCGGCCCCGTCCGTGTCGTGCGTGCCCGAGGCGCCGCCGTCGGCGTGCAGCAGCCGCAGCAGGGCGCGCAGCTCCTCCACGGCCTCCTCCGTGACGTCCGGCTCGTCGAAGACGAGCTGATGCAGGACGAGACCGTCCAGCGCGGCGAAGACCAGCCGGGCCAGCGCCTTGTCCGCGCCGCCCGGCAGCATCCGGCCCAGCTCGCGCCGGGCCGCGTCGAAGTACTCGTCGTACAGCTCACGGATCTGGGGCAGCAGCTCCGGCCGGCGCCGGGACTCCAGCAGCAGCTCGTACTGGAACGCCTGCGTGTCCGGGTCGGCCGTGACCATCTCCGAGAGCCCGATGGAGAAGTCGGCGACCTCGCCGGTGCCCGGCTCCAGGGAGCTGGTGTCGAGCGAGGTGCGGATGGTGTGGGCGAGGGCCTCCTCGATCAGGGCGTCGCGCGACCCGAAGTGGTGCACGACCAGCCCGTGGGTGACCCCCGCCTCCTCCGCGACGGCCCGGTAGGTGAGCCGGCGCAGCCCGCCCCGCGCCACCACGCGCACGGCGGCGTTCAGCAGGGCTTCCCGCCCCTCGCCGTAGTGGAGGCGCTTGCGTGGCCGTCGGCTCGCGGGGGCGTCGGCGGAGTCGGTCATGCGCGTGACCCTACCCGCCCGCCTCCCGCGTGCCGCCTGCCCGTCGGCGCGCAGGGGTCACCGCTGGGGCGGGCGGATGCCACGGAACTCCCAGTCTCCGCCGAGCGCCGTGGACAGGACTTCCTCGGACTCCGTGGGCTGTGCGCCGACGTCGGCGCGTACCCGGGTGGGGCCGGTGACGATGTGGTTGGTGAGCCGGCCGAGGCCCTCCACCTCGACCTCGACGACGTCACCGGGCCGCACGGGCCGGGAGTTGGCCGGGGTGCCGGAGAGCAGCACGTCCCCCGGGTACAGCGTGATGGTGCGGGCGATGTCGGCGACGAGGTAGTGCATGTCCCACTTCATCTCGTCCGTCGTACCGTCCTGGACGACCTCGCCGTTGACGTACGTCCGCAGCCGCTTGCCGTGGAAGTCCCAGTCGGTGACGAGTCCGGGGCCGAGCGGGCACAGGGTGTCGGACCCCTTCACCCGCAGCATGGAACCGGCGTCGGTGTCACGGAAGTCGTGCAGGCCGTAGTCGTTGGCGACGGTGTACCCGGCGATGTACGCGCCCGCTTCCTTCGGCGCGATGTTCCGCGCGGTCCTGCCGATGACGATGGCGACCTCGCCCTCGTAGTTGAGCCACTTGCAGCCGTCGGGCCGGACGACGGCGCCCTTGTGGCTGTTGAGGGAGGAGGTGGGCTTGTGGAAGTAGGTGGGTGTCTCCGGCAGGTCGATCCGGAACTCGTCGACCCGGCTACGGTGGTTGAGGTGGACGGCGATCACCTTCGACGGCACGACCGGCGGGAGGTGGCGGGCCTCCTCGATCTTGACGCGGCGGCCGTCCCCGGCGACCAGTTCGTCGCCGTCGACGGTGACCTCGACGGTGGCCCCGTCGAGGAGGATGCGGCGGTACTCGGGCATGGCTGGCCTTCCTAGGGGAGTCGGTGAGGGGTGCCGGTCCAGCCGGCGGCGGGGCGGTCGAACCACAGATGCACCTGTCCGGTGCCGATGGAGTTCTCGTACTCCCCGTACTGCCGGGCCGTGGCGACACAGTCCTGTTCGCCGAGCGCGCCCGCCATCATCAGGTAGTGGAAGAACTTCGCCTCGGGCTTGTACTTCCAGAACTCGTCCATGGTGTCGAGGACCTTGTCGTGCCGGCCCTCCTTGAACCAGGCGATCCGCTCCAGGTCCGCCGCACGGGCCTCGGGCGTACGGATGTGCACCGGATCGCTGGACTCGTGGTCGCGCAGCTCGCGCAGCGGCCAGAAGGTGTGGGAGAGGGCGCCGGAGGCGATGAGCAGGACCCGTCGGCCGGGGGTGGCGGCGATGCCGTCGGCGAGCGCCCTGCCGAGGCGCAGATGGTCCTCCATGTCGCCGGTCTGGCAGACGCCGATGGTCACCCAGCGCTTGTCGGGCAGACCCTCGCCGAGGAACTTCCACAGGTTGATCGTGGCGTAGTAGATCGGCAGGTATTCGTCCTCGATCGCGGTGATCCAGGTGCCGTGCTCGTCCGCGAACCTCTCGATGTTCCGGGCCAGTTCGGGGTCGCCGGGAAAGTCGTACGGCATCCGGCACATCCCGCGCGGCAGCTCCTCGGAGGTGAAGAGACCGGCCCGGCGCGCTTGCGCGGTGACCACGAACTCCACGGTCGTCGCCCAGTGTGAGTCGAGGACCACGACGGTGTCGTAGTCGTCGCGGGAGAAGACGTCCTCGCGCAGCTGCCGCAGACCGGTGACGAGGGTGATCTCCTTGCCCTCGTTCAGCTCCATCCGGTCGGCCTCCGGCAGCACGATGGTGGGGACGTGGGCGAGGAGCCCCGCCCCGACGATCTCACCCATGGTCGTTCCATCCGTTCGGTGCGGTGACGGTGTTCTTCACGTCGCAGTAGAAGTCGAAGCTCCAGGTGCCGCCCTCCCGGCCGACCCCGGAGTGCCGGGAGCCGCCGAAGGGGGCCTGGAGGTCGCGGACGAAGAAGCAGTTCACCCACACCGTGCCCGCCACCAGCCGCTCGGTCACCCGGGCGGCGCGCTCGGTGTCGCCGGTGGCCAGGGTGGCGGCCAGGCCGAAGCGGGTGTCGTTGGCGAGCCGGACCGCCTCGTCCTCGTCGGTGAAGGTCTGCAGGGTCAGGACCGGCCCGAAGACCTCCTCCTGCACGATCTCCGAGTCCTGGGCGACGTCGGTGAGCAGGGTGGGCGCGTAGTACTGGCCCTCCCCGGGGTGCCCGCCGACGACCACCCGGGCCCCGTCGGCCACGGCCCGCCGCACGAAGCCGTCGATCTTCTCCAGCTGCCGGGGATGGATGTTGGGCCCGATGTCGGTGGTCTCCTCACGCGGGTCGCCCTGCGTCAGCGCCGAGGCACGCTCCACGAACCGCCGGGTGAACTCCTCGGCGACCGACTCCTCGACCAGGAACCGGGTGGCCGCCAGGCAGACCTGCCCGGCGTTGTCGTACTGCTCCACCGCGAGGTCCACGGCCAGGTCCAGGTCGGCGTCCGCGAACACCAGCAGCGGCGACTTGCCGCCCAGTTCGAGGCTGAGCGGGGTGAGGTTCGGCGCTGCCGAGGCGGCGATCCGCTTGGCCGTGGGCACCGACCCGGTGAAGCTGATCCGCCGCACGTCCGGGTGCGAGGTGAGCGCGTCACCGATCTCCGAGCCGTAGCCCTGGACGACGTTGAGCACTCCGGCGGGCAGTCCCGCCTCGGCGGCGATGTCCGCCAGCAGCGAGGCCGTCAGCGGGGTCCACTCGGCGGGCTTGAGGATCACCGTGTTGCCGGCCGCGAGGGCCGGGGCGACCTTCCAGGTGGCCAGCATCAGCGGCGCGTTCCACGGGGTGATCAGCACCGACGGCCCCGCCGGGTCCCAGCTCACCTCGTTGGTGTGTCCGCGCGTCTCGAAGTCCTCGTGCGCGAGCGTGAGCAGCCAGTCGGCGAAGAACCGGAAGTTGTGCGCCACCCGCGGCATCACACCCCGCCGGTGCGAGCGCAGCAGCGCCCCGTTGTCGTTGGTCTCGACGATCGCCAGCTCCTCGAGCCGCTTCTCGACCCCGTCGGCGATGGCGTGCAGGACGCGGGCGCGTTCGGCGCGGGGGGTGGCGGCCCAGGCGGGGAACGCCTCGCGGGCGGCTGCGACGGCGGCCTCGACCTCGGCCGCTCCACCGCGGGCGATCTCGCCGAGGACGCGGCCGTCGATGGGGGAGACGTCCGTGAAGGTCTCGGCGGAGGCGACGCGCCGCCCGCCGATCCAGTGCCGGGTGTCGACGGGGACTCCGGCGACGGTGATCTTGTCAGGCATGAAAGGGGCTTCCTTCTCAGGATGGGAGGGACCCGCTGACCCGGGGGCGCGGGGCTGTGTCGATATGCGGCTCCGCCGCGTGGGTGCGACCGGCCACGTACAACCCGCAGCCGTCCACGAACCTCATTCGGCAGACGCCTCGGACGTCCCGGACTCCAGAAGACGACCCCCGTCCCACACCACGCCCACCTGCCGGTAGTACGCGGCGATCGGCTCCTCGACCGACAGCCGGGCCAGCTCCTCCGTCGGCGCCTCGAACAGCGCCAGCTCGGCCTCGCCCACCCAGGGCTGCCCTCCCTCGAAGGACGCCGCCCCGGTCTCGATCAGCTCGTCCAGCGCCAGCCCCTTGCCCTTCTCGATCGACGGCAGCCACCGGTGGTGGGCCATCGGGTGGGCGTTCACGAAGCCGTTGGTCTCCGACGGCTCCCGCAGGGTGACGACGGTCTGGGCCAGTCGCCGGTCGGCCGCCGCCAGCGTCGCCCCGAAGCGGGCCCCCGCCTCGATGCGCGGCGCGGGTCCCAGCGGATGCGGCCGCGTCTGGTGGATGGACCCGAGCTTCTTCGGGTACCCCTGGTGCAGCCCGCGCGCGATCGCGAAGTCCTTGTCGACCCAGATGTAGACGCACCGTGAGTAGGTCCGACCCCGGTACTGACAGCGGACGACCGCGAAGGCCTCCTTGTACTGGGAGAGCACCGGGTCGAGCAGTTCCGCGCCCGAGGCCGAGCAGGACTGCCAGTCGGCCCAGATCAGCGCGACCGCGCCGGGGTCGTCCTCGGCCAACTCCAGGGGCTGCGGCAGCAGTTCACGCACGCGCGCGGGATCCGTGCGGTACTCGACGGTGAGCAGGTCGCCCGAGTAGCGCCACGGCGGCGACGGGATCAGCGACGAGGCACCGCTCGCCGTCTTGGGGTGGAAGTATCCACGGACACTGGTCATGGTCAGGGGGATCCTTACGCGGTGAGGGCGGGCTGCTGGAGCAGTTCGGCGCGGTAGCGGGCGGCGGCGGACACGGTGGCGGGGCCGCCGAGGGCGACCACCCCGACCAGCCGGCCGCCGTGGTGGTAGCCGGCCAGGACGTCCCCGGCGGGATCGCCCTGAAGGACCCGTACGTCGTCCCGGCCGAGGAGCGGCGCGCCGAAGGACTGGAGCCGGAAGTCGTGCTGGTCGCTCCAGAACGTCGGCAGCGGTGCGAAGGGGGGCAGTTCGGCGCCGGTGAGGACCTTCGCCGCGTGCTTGGCGGTGTCCGTGGGGATCGACCAGTGCTCGACGCGGCGGGGCACGCCGTCGTAACGGGCGTTGGGGAAGCGGGCGACATCGCCGACGGCGACCACGTCGGGCCGCCCGCCGACCCGGAGCTGCTCGCAGGTGAGCACGCCGTCGGACAGGTCCAGGCCGTTGCCCTCCAGCCACTCGACGTTGGCGACCGAGCCGACCGACTCCACCACCACGTCGGCGGGCAGGACGGTTCCGTCGCCGAGCACCACACCCGTGACCCGGTCCTCGCCCTCGAACCCGGCGACACCCGTACCGAGCGCGAACCGCACCCCGCGCTCCTCGTGGCGCCGCAGCAGCGCGCGGCCGAGCAGGTCACCGAGCGGACCGACCATGGGCAGCGGCAGCGGATCGACCACGGTCACCTCGGCGACCCCGAGGCCCACGGCCGTGGCGGCGACCTCGCAGCCGATGAACCCGGCGCCGATCACGACCACCCGGGCACCGGGACGCGTCAGTTCCTCGCGCAGGCCCTGCGCGTCGGTCAGCGTACGGACCGTGTGGCGGCCCGCGAGCGGGCCGGGGCAGGCGAGCCGGCGGGGCCGCATACCGGTGGCGACGACCAGGGCGTCGTACGACAGCGTCGAGCCGTCGTCGAGTTCCACGCTCCGCTCGTCGAGGCGCGCGGCGACGGCCTTCGTGCCGAGCCGCCACTCCACGTCGGCCACGCTCGCGCGGGGACGGAAGGCCAGCGACTCGAAGGGCGCCTTCCCGGCCAGCACCTCCTTGGAGAGCGGGGGACGGTTGTAGGGCATGTGCGGCTCGTCGCCGACGACGGTGACGTCCCCGGTCCAGCCCGCCGCCCGCAGCTGCTCGGCGGCGCGCAGGCCGGCCATGGAGGCACCCGCGACGACCACGCGTCCGGTCATGGTGCTCAGCCCTCGATCCGGATGGCCTGGAGGGGGCAGACGTCGGCGGCTTCCTCGACCTCGTCGAGGAGCGCGTCGTCGGGGTCGCTGACGTAGGCCAGGTGCCCGTTCTCGTCGAGCTGGAAGACGTCGGGGGCGGCGAAGACGCACTGTCCGTGGTCCTGGCACTTGTTCATGTCGACGACGACCTTCATGGCCGGTCCTCCTGGGAATCAGGGCGTCGGGCGGGGTGGGGAAGCCGACGGTGAGGCATCTCGTTTGGCTTCAAACAACATAGGAAGCCGTCACCCCCTGGTCAATACCTGTCCAGGTGGATAATTTTTTGAGGCCGACCCCTTGCGGGCCGCTGGAGACATTCCTATCGTTTGGCATCAAACAATCGGCCCCAGTCGTCTAGGAGACAACGGTGAGCGCATCTGAAACGCCGGCCGTCGGGCATTACCAGGAGCGGCTGGCCGCAGAGGGCATCGATGTGGTCCGGGTGACCTACCCCGACCTCATCGGCACCGACCGGGCCCGCGACGTGCTGCTCGACCAGCTGCCGACGGCGTGCGAGCACGGTCTCGCCTTCTGCCGGGCTGTCTACCACACCTCGCCCCAGGGCGATGTCGTCCCCGTGGCCGGAGGGCTGGACGCCGGCCTGCCGGACATCCATGTGCGGCCCGACCTCGACACCCTGGTCGCCCTGCCCTGGGAGCCCGGCGTCGCCGTCTGTCTCGGCGAGACCATCGACCCGGCCACCGGCGTACCGGCCCCCGAGTCGCCGCGCGACCTGCTGCGCTCGGTGCTCGCCCGCTGTGCCGAACAGGGCCTGCGCCCCGTGGTCGGTCCCGAACTCGAATACTTCCTCTGCGACGAGGACCCCGCCTCACCCAGCGGCTACAAGCGCTACGCGGGCACCACCGGCGCCGTCTACACCGCCGGTCTGCGCGCGGACCCCGACAACCACCTGCTGCGCACCCTGCGGCACCTGCGCGACCTGCGCATCGGGGTCACCAACGGCAACCACGAGTTCGACGGCGGCCAGTTCGAGATCAACCTGACGCACTCGGAGGCCCTCTCGGCCGCCGACCGCTCCTTCCGCTTCAAGGCCGCCGTCAAGGAACTCGCGCGCCGGGAGGGCCGCCTCGCCACCTTCATGGCCAAGCCCTTCAACGACGCCGGAGGCTCCGGCTTCCACCTCCACCTGTCCTGCGACGACGAGCGGGGACAGAACGCCTTCGACGACCCCGCGGGCCGGTACGGGCTGTCCGACACCGCCCGGCACGCCGTCGCCGGCGTCCTCGCCCACGCCCCGGCGCTCGCCGCCCTCGCCAACCCCACGATCAACTCCTACAAGCGCTTCGGCCCCGACACCCTCGCGCCCTGGCTGATCGACTGGGGGCTGGACAACCGCAGCGCCATGGTCCGCATCCCGCCCGAGCGCGGTGCCGGCGCCCGGCTGGAACTGCGGCTCGGCGACGCCGGAGCCAACCCCTACCTGCTGATCGCCGGCGCGATCGCCGCCGCGCTGCTCGGCGTCCGCGCGGGCGAGGAGCCCCCCGCCCCGCTGGAGGGCTACGGCTACGACACCGCCCGCTCAGCCGTGCTGCCGACCAGCCTGCCCGCCGCCCTGGACGCGCTGGAGGCGGACACCGCCCTCACCGAGATCCTCGGCAAGGACTTCACCACCTCGTACCTCTCCTACAAGCGCGATGAGGTCGACCGCTTCCAACGGCACGTCACCGACTGGGAGTTCACCGAGTACGCCTACCACCTGTGAAGCCCAGGAGAACCACCGCCATGACCACTTCAGCCCACCTTCCTCCCGCCCTCGTACGCGAGGCCGTCCAGGAGCCCATGCCCCTGGACGACGTGGACCTCGCCGACCTCGACAACTTCACCGACGGCGTCACCCCCTGGCGCATGTTCCACACCCTGCGCCACGAGGACCCGGTGCACTGGCAGCCCGAGGAGGCCCCCAACTCCGGTTTCTGGTCGGTGACCCGGCACGCCGACATCGCCCGCGTCGACCGGGACGCCGAGACCTTCACCTCCACCCGGTTCGTCAACCTGGAGGAGGTCGACGAGGACCAGATCAAGATCCGCGCCTCCATCCTGGAACTGGACGGCGTCCGCCACCGCGCCCTGCGCAGCGTGATCCAGCGGCAGTTCGGCGCGAACGTCATCAACAGCTACACCGACTTCCTGCGCGGCCTCACCGCCCGCACCCTCGACGCGGCCCTCGCCAAGGGCACCTTCGACTTCGTCGCCGACGTCTCCGCCGACTTCCCCATCAACGTCCTCGCCCGGCTGCTCGACGTGCCCCCGGAGGACAACCAGCGCCTCATCGACTGGGGCAACCGCATCATCGGCAACACCGACCCCGACTACGCCGACGTCCTCCTGCACAGCGCCGAGAGCGAGAAGTACCGCGACCTGCCGTTCCGTTCCCCCGCCTCCCTCGAAGTCTTCGAGTACGGCCGTGAACTGGCCCGGCAGCGGCGCGGCGGCGACGGCACGGACCTGGTGTCCAAGCTGGTCAACACCACCCCGCGCGACGGAGTCCCGCTCTCCGCGCAGGACTTCGACAACTACTTCCTGCTCCTGGTCGTGGCCGGCAACGAGACCACCCGCCACACCATCACCCATTCCATGCTGGCCCTGCTCCAGCACCCGGAGCAGCTCGCCCGCCTCCAGGAGGACCCCTCCCTGATCCCGGCGGCGACCGAGGAGTTCCTGCGCTGGGCCTCCCCCGTCTACCACTTCCGCCGCACCGCGACCCGTGACGTCGAACTCGGCGGGAAGCAGGTCAAGGAGGGCGACAAGGTCGTCATGTGGTACGCCTCCGGCAACCGCGACGAGGCGGTCTTCGGCAACCCGTACGACTTCGACGTCGCCCGGGCCGACAACGACCACGTCACCTTCGGCAAGGGCAGCCCGCACCTGTGCCTGGGCAACCTGCTGGCCCGCACGGAGATCCGCATCATGTTCGAGGAGCTGATCCCGCGGCTCGCCGACATCCGCCTCGTCGGTGACGTGCCGCGCGTCCGCTCCAACTTCGTGAACGGCATCAAGAAGCTGCCGGTCGAGGTGACCCTCGCCTGACCCGCCTCGGGCACCGGTGGGGGAGATGCCCGCCGGTGCCCGAGCCGGGCGGGTGGGACGGGGGCGCCGAACCGGGGGCGCTCCGGTGCGGCGCCAGGGTCCTTCGACGGAGATCCGTCGGAGGACCCTGGTTCTCGTTCACCCCCGTCCACGGCCGCAGCTTCTCCGGGTTGCGGACCGCCCGGATCCGGGTGACGTGTCCGTCGCGGACGTCGAACGACGCCACCGTCATCACCACGCCCGCCCGCCGGGCCACCAGACCCGGCACCCCGTTGACCGACCGCTCCAGGAGTTCGAGGCCGAGGGCGCTGTCGGCGAGGGCGACCAGGTAGCGCGCGATGCGCGCGCCGCCCTCGACCGGGCGCAGGACGGCGCCGACCAGGCCGCCGCCGTCGGCGGTCAGCAAGGCGGACGGGTCCAGGAGGGCGACGAGGGCCGCGATGTCCTTGGCCTCCCACGCCTCCTTGACCCGGCGCACCACCTCGGCCCGGCCGGACGCCGTCACGGGGGCGGCCGGAGCGGACACGTCCCCCACCCGCCGCCGGGCGGAGGCGGCCAGCTGCTTGCAGGCCGCGGGGGTCCGGCCGAGCACGCCCGCGATCTCGGCGAAGGGGTACCGCAAGACGTCGTGCAGCACGAACGCCACGCGCTCGGCGGGCGTCATCGACTCCAGGACGACGAGGAAGGCCATGGCCACGGACTCGTCCAGGAGGATCTGGTCGGCGGGGTCCGCGGACCCGTTGAGGGCGGCGGCGCCGGCCTGCTCCCGCTCGGCGCGGTCGGGCAGCGGCTCGGGCAGCCACGCGCCGACATGGCGTTCGCGGCGGGACCGTGCCGAGCCCAGCAGGTCCAGGCAGATACGGCCGGTCGCCGTGGTCAGCCAGGCACCGGGCGAACGGATCGTGCTGGCCCTGGCCAGACGCTGAGCCCTGGCCGGAGGCCGGGCGCCCTGGCCGGACGCCGGATCTGGCCCGCGCCCGACCGGAGCGGGCACGGGATGTCGGGTGCGGCAGGGTGGCTCCTTCCTAACGTGGTGGACGAAAGGAAGGAGACCGGGGTGCTGGAACGGCTCAACCAGGCCATGGAGCACATCGAGGACCGTCTCGATCAGCCGATCGAGGTGGCCGACCTGGCACGGATCGCGGTGACGTCGGAGTACCACCTGCGACGCCTCTTCTCCGCGCTCGCGGGCATGCCGCTGTCGGAGTACATCCGGCGCCGGCGGCTCACCGTCGCCGGCGCCGAGGTGCTGGCCGGTGAGCGGACCCTGCTGGAGATCGCGGTGCGCTACGGCTACGGCTCCGGGGAGGCGTTCGCGCGGGCGTTCCGCGCCCTGCACGGCGTCGGCCCGGGGGAGGCCCGGCGGACCGGGGCGAGTCTGCGGTCCCAGCCCCGGATGTCCTTCCGCCTCGTCGTCGAAGGGAGCACGAGCATGCGGTACCGAGTCGTGGAGAAGGAGGAGTTCAGGGTGGTCGGAAGGGGGACCAGGGTCCCGCTCGTGCACGAGGGGATGAACCCGGCGATCGCCGACTTCGTCCGGGGCATCGGCCAGGAGACACTGCGGCGGATCGAGAGCCTGTCGGACCAGGAACCGCGGGGTGTCGTCTCCGTCAGTGACAATCTCGACGGCAGCCGGGCGGAGGGAACCGAACTCGACTACTTCCACGGGGCGGTGACCCGGGCCGCGGTCCCCGACGACCTGGAGGACTCACCGTCCGGGCCGGGACCTGGGCCGTCTTCGAGAACTCCGGGCCCTTCCCGCAGGCGCTGCAGTACCTGTGGCGGGACGTGTTCACCCAGTGGTTCCCGTCCAACCCCTACCGCAGCCGTCCCGGCCCGGAGATCCTGCGGACCCGGCTGTCGCCCGACGCGGCCCGGGCGGACGCGGAGCTGTGGATCCCGGTGGAGCGGACCCCGCTCTGAGCGCCGGCGCGCGGCGACCGCACGTCGTCGCGCGCCGGGGGCGAGGTGATCCCGTCGAGCAGGCGCCCCGGTTCACCGAGATCGGCGCGGGCATCCGGCTCGCGCCCGACGCCAGGCGTGTTCCGCGCCGGCTCGGCGGCGGTGAGATCCGCGGCCGCACGCCGCCCGGGTCGGTGCGTCCGGAGTGGTCGCGACCGGCGCCCTGCCCGGGTGCGTCGCTCGTCGGCACTCCGCCGAGTCGGCAGTCCGGCAGGATGCACCGGGGGCAAGGCAAGGGTCCGTCAGCCGGCCGGCTTCCAGCCCTGGAGTTTCGGCAGGACCTTCTCCGCGACCCGGAACAGCGCGTCGTCGTCGGGCCTCTGGGAGTCCTGGCGCCAGATGACGAGTTCGAAGGTGCTGCCGCTGTCCTTCGGGTCCGTCGCGACCAGCAGCCGGCGGGCGACACCGCCGGGGCCGGACGTCGCGTCACCGCCGTCGAGCCTGAAGGAGACGGAGATGGTCTGCCCCGAATAGAGGACCGCCCGGTGTCCCAGGACGGTTCTGCTCTCGGCGTCGGCGCCCAGGTAGTCCTCCGACTCGGCCACCGGGAGATCGTCGAAGGACGCCGACAGCTTCACGGTGTAGGTGTCCAGCTCGACGGTCGCCTCGGGAGTGACGGTCCTGGTGCCGTCGGCCCACTTCGACTCGCTGTCCCCGCCCGACGCGCTGACCGCCTGCTCGGTCGGTGTACCGAGAAGTTCGGGCAGGTCCGCGCGGTTCAGTGCCGTGCAGAGCCGCGCACCGGAGACGGTGCCCCGCGGGGCCCGCGAGGCGTCGTCCGAGGACGAGCAGGCGGCCGGTCCCACGGTGCCGGGCGTGTCGCCGAGGAAGTCCCCGACCAGCCACAGACCGCCCAGGACCACCCCGACGCTCGCCACCGCCGAGAACACCTGCGCCCCCGTGCTCATCTCCTTGCGGGGGTTCGCTCCGGGCCCCGTTCCCGGAGCCGCTCCCGGCCCGGCGTGCCCACCCGCTCTCGCACCCGTTCCGGAAGCGGTGACGTCGTCGATCATGTGCCCCCGTGCCCCCGCCTTGATGTGCACACGTCCCCCGTGTGCCGGGGGAGCCTAACCTGTGACCGGACCGAGGGAGAACGGAATTCCGCGTACGGGATCCGTCCGGACACGAAGGAGGGGAACGTCATGTCCCCGCAGGGCTCACCCGCTTCCCGGCCGGACTCAGCCGGCGCTCGGTCCGGCGCAGTCGGCGCCCGCGGCGCCCGCGGCGCGCGCTCAGCGTCGCTCGGCGTCGCCGTCGTCGGCACCGGCCGGATGGGCGCCGACCATGTGCGCCGGCTCACCGAGGTGATCAGCGGCGCCCATGTGGCCGCCGTGGTCGACCTCGACACCGACCGCGCCGAGGCGGTCGCCGCCGGAGTCGAGGGATGCGCGGCCTACGCCGACACGGCGGAGGCGCTGGCCGCGCCGGGGGTCGACGCCGTCCTCGTCGCCTCCCCGGGGCCCGCCCATGAGGCGGCCCTGCTCACCGCCTTCGCGCACGACCTGCCCGTCCTGTGCGAGAAGCCCCTCACCCCGGACCCCGCCTCCGCCCTGCGGCTGCTGGAGGCCGAGCGGCGGCTCGGACACCGCCGGGTGCAGGTCGGGTTCATGCGCCGCTACGACCGGGAGTACCTCGCGCTCAAGTCCCTGCTGGACAGCGGGGAGCTGGGCCGGCCGCTGCTGCTGCACCACCGGCACCGCAACGCCGAGTCACCGCCCGGATTCACCGACGCGATGGCGATCAACGACTCCGTCGCCCACGAGATGGACGTCACCCGCTGGCTGCTCGGCCAGGAGATCACCGCCGTCACCGTGCTGCGGCCCCGGCCGTCCGCCCACGCCCCCGAGGGTCTGAGCGACCCGCAGTTCGTCGTGTTCGAGACCGACGGGGGCGCCGTCGTCGATGTCGAGATCTTCCTCACCGCCCGCTACGGCTACCAGGTGCAGGCCGAGGTGGTCTGCGAGAACGGCACGGCACGCATCGGTGACGGCCACGACATGCTCGTCAACACGGCCGGACGCTGGGGCGGCACGGTCACGCCGGGCTACCTCGAACGCTTCGAGGACGCCTACGACCGTCAGGTGCAGGCCTGGGTGGACGCCACCCGCCGCGGCGAGGTCACCGGACCCGGCATCTGGGACGGATACGCCGTCGCCGCGATCTCCGAGGCGGGCGTCCGCGCCCAGCGGGAGGGCGTCCGCGTCGAGGTGGACCTCGTCGAACGCCCCGCTCTCCACTACTGAACGCGGCCCTACCCGACGGCAGAGACATGTGATGTTTCCATCGGTCAAAGTAGGCTTACATCCCGAAAAAGCACGCAACTGCCGTCCCCTGCAGTAACATTCATCCCTGCGCGATCGTTGACAGTGGCGGTCCGCATGCCTGACGTTCGTGCGTATGTCGCAATCGATCAGCAGGCGTAGGCTCCTGACGGGTGCCACGGCCGTCGTCGTCGCCACCGCCGCCACCGACGTGTTCGCGGCCGGGAGCGCCCTGGCCGCCTCCAAGACCAAGCCCACCTGGGAATCCGTGAACAGACACACCGCCGCCCCCGAGTGGTTCCGGGACGCGAAGTTCGGCATCTACTTCCACTGGGGCGCGTTCAGCGTTCCGGCCTACGACAGCGAGTGGTACCCGCGCAACATGTACATGGCGGGCCACAAGGCGAACAAGCACCACATCGACACCTATGGCGACCCGGCCCGGTGGCAGTACCACCACTTCATCGACGGGGCCGACGATCTCGCGGGCCACCACACGGAGTTCGCGCCGAAGCTCAAGTCGGCCGGCGGGAACTTCGACCCGGAGGAATGGGTCCAGCTGTTCGTCGACGCGGGCGCGCGGTTCGCCGGGCCGGTCGCCGAGCACCACGACGGTTACTCGATGTGGGACAGCCGGGTCAACGAGTGGAACTCCGTGGACAAGGGCCCGAAACTGGACCTGCTGGAGCTGTTCACCGACGCCGTCCGGGCGAAGGACCTGAAGCTGCTGGTCGCGATGCACCACGCGTACAACTACACCGGCTTCTTCGAGTTCGCGCCCGAGCAGTCCGACCCCAGCCTGAAGAAGCTGTACGGGCAGCTCGGCCCGGAGGCCGAGAACCAGCTCTGGTACGACAAGCTCAAGGAGGTCGTCGACCGGTCCCGGCCCGACATCCTCTGGCAGGACTGGCGGCTCGACCACGTCGACGAGAAGCAGCGCCTGAACTTCCTGTCGTACTACTTCAACGAGGCGGACAAGTGGGGCAAGGAGGTCGTCGCCACCTACAAGGACGGCTTCGACGCCCACAGTTCGGTCTTCGACTACGAGCGCGGCGGCCCCGCCGACATCACCGCGCCCTACTGGCTCACCGACGACAGCATCTCCAACAGCAGCTGGTGCTACACCGAGGGCATCGGCTACTACTCCCTCGCGCAGATGCTGCACTCGTTCGTCGATCGGATCAGCAAGAACGGCACGGTGCTGCTCAACATCGCGCCGAAGGCCGACGGCACCATCCCGCAGGGCCAGAAGGACATCCTGCTCGGGATGGGCGACTACCTGAAGCGGTTCGGCGAGTCGGTCTACGGCACCCGGGCCTGGACCGTGTACGGCGAGGGGCCGACGAAGATGGGCGGCGGCTCCTTCACCCGGCCCACCGCCGGTACCGCCCGGGACATCCGGTTCACCCGCGACAAGGAGGGCACCGTCCTCTACGCGACCGTCCTGGGCTGGCCCGGCGACTCGCTGACCCTGAAGACGCTCGGCTCCGACCGGATCGACCTGGACTCGCTCACCTCGGTGGAACTCCTCGGGTCCGAGCCCGGTACCTACCTCGGCCTCGACGCCCCGGACCAGCAGGCGACCGGGCTGAAGGTGACCCTCCCGGCGAAGCCCTTCGACGCTCCCGCGTACGTCCTCAGATTCCGCTTCTCGGGGGACATCCCCGTGCTCCAGCCGCACCTGGGAGCGCTGGCCTTCGAGGACTCGCGCTTCCGCGGCGACGGCGTCGTGCTCTCCCTGGGCGACCACACGGCCGACCAGCTCACCCTCGCCGGCATCGAGCCGCGCAGGCTCTCCTCGTTGAAGCTCGCCCCGGCCCACCGGCTGGTCGGCTACTCCGCCGACGACTTCACCGGCACCGCCTGGACGTTCACCGCCGACAGCCCCCGGGTCCGGGAGAAGATCACCTCGCTGCGGGTCGTGCTCGATCCCGCCGCCCGCTTCCGGATCACCAACGTCGTCAACGGCCTCTCCCTGGACAGCGGGGGAGCGGTGCCGAGCGGTTCGCCCCTCAAGCAGTGGGCGTGGGACGACTCCGCCAACCTGCAGTGGTACGCCGTCCCCCTCGGCAACGGCCACTACAAGCTGGAGAACCGGGCCAACGGCATGGTCGCCGACGGCTGGGGAGCCACCGCAGACGGCTCCGCCGTCCGGCAGGCGGCGTGGAAGAACTCCACCGACCAGCACTGGCTGATCACCCACCGGGGCGACGGCCGCTACACCCTCGCCAACCGCACCACCGGGCTCGTCCTCGACGGCGGGGGCAATGTCTCCGCCGGTTCGGCCGCCAAGCAGTGGACGTGGAGCTCCAGCACCAGACTGCTGTGGACGCTGACCCAGGCCTGACGCCCCCTCACCACTCCCCGGACAGATCCAGCAGCACCTTGGAGGCGACCGTGCGGTCCTGAGCCGTGTCGAACGCGGCGACGGACCGCTCCAGCGGGAAGGTGTGCGTGACGACCGCGTCGACCGGGAGGCCCTGGGCCAGCAGGGACAGGGCCTCGTCGAACTCGGTGTCGAAGCGGAAGGACCCGCGCAGTTCCAGCTCGCGGGTGACCGCGACATTGCCCAGCAGCCCGATCTCCCCCGGCGGCAGCAGCCCGAGCATCACCACGACGCCGCCCCGCCGTACCCGCTCCACACAGCTGCGCAGCCCGGCCGGCGCCCCGGACGCCTCCACGGCGAGGTCGAACACACCGGCCCAGGCGGGATCGGCGGGCCGGTCCGCCCGCACGGTGGCGGTGGCGCCGACCTCTCCGGCGATCCGGAGCGGCTCCGCGTGGAGGTCGCTGACGACGACCTCGGCGGCGCCCGCGTGCCGCAGCGCGGCCACGACCAACAGGCCGATCGGACCGGCCCCGGTGACCAGCACCCGTCTGCCGCTCACCGCACCCGCCCGGCGTACGGCGTGCAGCGCCACCGCCAGCGGCTCGGCGAGCACGGCTCGTCGCAGACCGAGCCCCGGCGGCAGCTCCCGCACCTGGCCGGCCGGCACGGTGATGTGCTGCGCGAACCCGCCCTGCACATGCGGGGTGTGGGCCGCGCTGCCCAGATAGCGGGTGTGTGCGCAGACGTTGCGCGCGCCGCGTGCGCACTCGGGGCAGACCCCGCACGGCGTGGCGGGGTGGACAGCGACGGCCGTACCCACCGCGGGGGCGTCCGGCCCCTCGACGCCGGCTCCGAGCGCGGCGACCCGGCCCACCACCTCGTGGCCCAGCACCATGGGCTCGCTCACGGCGAAGTCGCCCACCCTGCCCCGGTGGTAGTAGTGCAGATCGGAACCGCAGATCCCGCCGAGGGCGACGGCGACCGCTATCTCACCGGGCGCGGGACCGTCGTACGGCCGCTCCTCGACGCGGAGGTCGCCGGTTCCGTGGACAACGCACGCGTGCATGGGTGCTCCTTGAGGGGTCGGCCGGGTCACAGGACAGACAGCATGCCGCCGTCGACGTACAGCAGTTGCCCGTTGACGAAGTCGGAAGCGGGGGAGGAGAGGAAGAGCAGGGCGCCGACCAGGTCCTCCACCCTGCCCCAGCGGCCGGCGGGGGTCCGCCCTCGCACCCAGGCGCTGAACTCCTCGTCCGCGACCAGCGCGGAGGTGAGTTCGGTGTCGAAGTACCCGGGGCCGATGCCGTTGACCTGGATGCCGTGCGGCCCGAGGTCGGCGCACATGCCCTTGGTGAGCATCTTCAGACCGCCCTTGGTCGCGGCGTAGGGCGCGATACCGGGGCGTACCGCCTCGCTCTGCAGCGAGCAGATGTTGACGATCTTGCCGTGGCCCCGCGGGGCCATCCGGCGGGCGACCTCGCGGCCCACGAGGAAGGCGCTCGTGAGGTTGGTGTCGAGCAGAGCCTGCCAGTCATCGTCGGTGAAGTCGAGGATGGGGGCCCGGCGTTGGGCGCCTGTGTTGTTGACCAGGATGTCGATCGGGCCCGCCCGGTCCTCGATCCGGGTGACGGAGGCGGCGACCGCGGCGGAGTCGGTGACGTCGAACGCCTCCGCGCGGACCGCCTCGCCGAAGGATCCGGCCAGTTCCGCGCGGGTGCTCTCCAGGGCGTCGGGGTTCCGGCCGTTGAGGACGACTGTGCACCCGGCCTCCAGCAGGCCGACGGCCAGCGCCCGGCCGATGCCCCGGCTCGACCCGGTGACCAGCGCGATGCTTCCGGTGATGTCGAAGAGGGGGTGGCTCGTCATGCACTGTCTCCCTGTTTTCCCACTGAGTGGAAAATGTGTCTGCTCAACGGAAAAGTATCGTCGAGCGCAGGAGTGGTCGCTGTCAACCGGCGGGATGTCTTTCCATCCAGTGGTAACTTGCCCGCCGTGAGCGGCAGTGAGGTACCCACGGACGTCGTCGGACGGGCGATCAGGCTGCTCGTCCTCGTGGGCGAGCACCCGCACGGGATCACCCTGTCCGAACTGGCCCGCGCCAGCGGTGTCCCCGTCAGCACCGCCCACCGGCTGGCCGGCTCGCTCCGCCGCGAGGGCCTGGTGGAGTTCGAGGCCGACGGCAAGCGCTACAAGCCGGGACTGCGCCTCTTCCAGCTCGGGCAGCAGGCCGGACAGGTCTACGGATTCGCCGGCACCGCCCTCCCCGTGATGCAGCGGGTGACGAGCCGGACCGAGGAAGCCACCCTGATGTCCGTCCTCGACGGCACCCGGCATCTGTACGTGCACTACGTGGACGGCCCCCTCCCGGTCGGCGTCCGCAGCGAGCCGGGCCGCCACGGGCCGCTGCACTGCACCTCGATGGGCAAGGTCCTCATGGCCTTCGCCCCCGACGACGTCCGCGCCGACCTCCTGGACCGCGTCGAGCTGACCCCGCACGGACCCAACAGCGTCACCGACCGCGACGTCCTGCGCGCCCACGTGGCCCGCGCCGCCGAACTCGGCTACGCCACGGCCGACGAGGAACACCACCCCGGCCTGCGTGCCGTGGCCGTCCCGATCCTGCGCCCCGACGGCACCGTCTTCGCCGCCCTGTCCACCGCCGCGCCCGCCTTCCGCCGCAGCGTGGACGATCTCGTGGCCCTGGTCCCGCTGCTGCGGTCGGCGGCGGACGAGCTGGGGGTCCGACTGCCCGCCCGTTGACCCGCGCTCGTTCCCCACGGTGAACTTCCCTTCAGCGAGGGCGAGTTCACGGCGGAGAGCGCACGACGGAGAGGGCTGAGGCATGGGCGACCCGGACGGCAGGCGCACGAAACCGCTCGACGGCAGGACCGCGCTGGTCACCGGCGCGGGCACCGGAATAGGCCGGGAGACGGCCCTGATGCTCGCCGGGGAGGGCGCGAGGGTGGTCCTTGTCGGACGGCGTCGGCACCTCCTCGACGAGGTCGCCGCCGCCGTCTCGGACGCCGGAGGCACGGCCTTCGCCCGCTCCGCCCGTGTGGAGGACGCCGACGAGATGCGAGAGCTCGCCGTCTGGACCCGGGAGGCCGCCGGCCCCGTGGACGTCCTCGTCAACAACGCGGGCGGCGCCGGCCCGACGGGCGACCTCCGCGGACTCGGCGAGGACGAGTGGAACGCCGTCATGGGCGTCAACCTCACCGGCGTCTACCTGCTCACCCGGGCCGTCCTCCCGCACATGCTGGAGCGCGGCGGCGGCACGGTCATCACCGTCTCCTCGCTCGCCGCGCTGCATCCCACCCCGCTCGGCGGTGCCCCCTACGGAGCGGCGAAGGCGGGCGTGCGCAACTTCACGGCCTATCTGCGCGCCGCATACCGGGACGCACACATCCGGGCGACCTGCATCCTGCCCGGCGAGGTCGACACCCCCGCCCACGACGGCCGCTCCGTCCCGCCGAGCCGGGAGCGGCGGGCCGCCATGGTGCGCCCGGAGGATGTGGCACGGGCCGTCCTGCTGTGCGCCACGCTCCCCGGGCGGACGGTGATCGAGGAACTGGTCATCGCACCCACCGTGAGCACCCCGCCCCGGCTCAGTGGTCCGTGACCGCGGAGGCGACCGGGGTGACGGCCGCGGCGGCCGTCCTGAACGTCGCCCCACGGCCGGCTGATCCGATCGTCCGCCTCCCTACCCGCCTCCAGCCGACGGTCACCCCGAACCGTGCGTTCCGCGAGGGGACGCCCGGGTGACCACGCGAGGCGGCACACAACGGGGGACCGGCGCCCACGAAGAACGTCCGGGCCGACCCCTCACGAGGGGCCGGCCCGGACGCCGTGAGCGGGAGTGATCAGACGAGGTCGAAGCGGTCCAGGTCGGCGACCTTGGCCCAAGCCGCGACGAAGTCCTTCACGAACTTCTCCTTGGCGTCGTCGCTCGCGTAGACCTCGGCGAGGGCGCGCAGCTCGGAGTTGGAGCCGAACACGAGGTCGGCACGGGTGCCGGTCCACTTGATCTCGCCGGTGTCCGCGTCACGGCCCTCGAAGAGGGTCTGGTCGGCGGAGGTGGACTTCCAGGTCGTGCCCAGGTCGAGCAGGTTGACGAAGAAGTCGTTGGTGAGCACGCCCGGGGTGTCGGTGAAGACACCGTGCGAGGACTGGGCGTGGTTGGCGCCCAGGACGCGCAGACCGCCGACGAGGACCGTCAGCTCGGGGGCGCTCAGGGAGAGCAGGTTCGCCCGGTCGAGCAGCAGGTACTCGGCGGGGAGGCGGTTGCCCTTGCCCTGGTAGTTGCGGAACCCGTCGGCCGCCGGCTCCAGCGCGGCGAACGACTCGGCGTCCGTGTGCTCCTCGGTCGCGTCCACACGGCCCGGGGTGAAGGGAACCTCGACCGCGTAGCCGGCGTCCTTGGCGGCCTTCTCGACCGCGGCGGCACCGCCGAGGACGATCAGGTCGGCCAGGGAGACCTTCTTGGCGCCTGAGTTGAACTCCGCCTGGACGCCCTCCAGGACGCTCAGCACGTGACGCAGGTCGTCCGGGTTGTTGACCTCCCAGCCGCGCTGGGGCTCCAGACGGATACGGGCACCGTTGGCGCCGCCGCGCTTGTCGCTGGAGCGGAAGGTGGAGGCCGACGCCCACGCGGTGGACACCAGCTGCGAGACCGACAGGCCCGAGGCGAGCAGCTTGCTCTTGAGCGCCGCGATGTCGGCCGCGTCGATGACCTCGCCCTCGGCCGCCGGCAGCGGGTCCTGCCAGATCAGGGTCTCCGCCGGGACCTCCGGGCCGAGGTACAGAGACTTCGGGCCCATGTCACGGTGGGTGAGCTTGAACCAGGCGCGGGCGAAGGCGTCCGCGAACTGGTCGGGGTGCTCGTAGAAGCGACGCGAGATCTCCGCGTAGATCGGGTCGAAGCGGAGCGACAGGTCGGTGGTGAGCATCGTCGGGAGGTGCTTCTTCGACGCGTCGTGCGCGTCGGGGATGATCGCCTCGGCGTCCTTGGCCACCCACTGCTTCGCGCCGGCCGGGGACTCCGACAGCTCGTACTCGTACTCGAACAGGTTCTTGAAGAACCCGTTGCTCCACTGGGTCGGCGTGGCGGTCCAGGTGACCTCCAGGCCGGAGGTGATGGCGTCGCCGCCCTTGCCGGTGCCGTGGGTGGACTTCCAGCCGAGGCCCTGCTGCTCCATGGAGGCGGCCTCGGGGTCGTCGCCCACGTTGTCCGCGGGGCCGGCGCCGTGCGTCTTGCCGAAGGTGTGACCACCGGCGATGAGGGCGACGGTCTCCTCGTCGTTCATCGCCATGCGGCGGAACGTCTCACGGATGTCACGGGCCGCGGCGAGCGGGTCCGGGTTGCCGTTGGGGCCCTCCGGGTTGACGTAGATCAGGCCCATCTGGACGGCGCCGAGCGGGTTCTCCAGCTCGCGGTCGCCCGAGTAGCGCTGGTCGTCCAGCCAGGTGGTCTCGGGACCCCAGTACACGTCCTCGTCGGCCTCCCAGACGTCGGCACGGCCGCCGGCGAAGCCGAAGGTCTCGAAGCCCATCTGCTCCAGGGCGACGTTACCGGTGAGGATCATGAGGTCGGCCCAGGAGATGGACTGGCCGTACTTCTTCTTCACCGGCCACAGCAGACGGCGGGCCTTGTCCAGGTTGCCGTTGTCCGGCCAGCTGTTCAGCGGCGCGAAGCGCTGCTGACCGCGGCCGCCACCGCCGCGGCCGTCGTGGATGCGGTACGTGCCGGCGCTGTGCCAGGCCATACGGATCATCAGCGGGCCGTAGTTGCCGAAGTCGGCCGGCCACCAGTCCTGTGAGGTGGTCAGTACCTCGGCGATGTCCTGCTTGACGGCCGCGAGGTCGAGGTTGTTGAACGCCTCGGCGTAGTCGAACTCCCCGCCGAGGGGGTTCGCCACGACCGGGTCCTTGGCGAGGATCTTCAGGTTGAGCCGCTCCGGCCACCACTGACGGTTCCCGCCGCCCTGGGTCGGGTGCGCGGCACGCCCGTGGGCGACCGGGCAGCCACCCGTTTCCTCGGGCTTCGCGTCCGTGACGATCGCGTCGTGGTTCTCAGTCATGGGAGTCCTTCCGGAACTGGTGGATCACGGTGCTGAACTGCTGGCTTCGGAACAGGGGGGACACAGGCCCCAGTAGATGACCTCGGCCTCGTCGATCGCGAAGCCGCGGTCGTCGGAGGCGGTCAGACACGGGGCGTGCCCGACCGCGCAGTCGACGTCGACCACGACACCGCAGTTGCGGCACACGAGGTGGTGGTGGTTGTCCCCGACACGGCCCTCGTACAGGGCGGGGCTGCCGGGTGGTTCGAGGCGGCGTACGAGGCCCGCGCTGGTCAGAGCGTTGAGCGCTTCGTACACGGCCTGGAGCGATATGTGGCCCACACGATCGCGCACCCCTGAGGCGATCGCTTCGACACCGAGGTGGTCGCCGATCCGGACGGTCTCCAGCAGCGCCACGCGCGCGGCCGTCACCCGCAGGCCGGCACCGCGCAGCTCCTCGGCGGTGTTCGGAGGCTGGGATGCGGTCATGCGGACCAACCTACCCCCCTAAACACGAATAGTTCAAGAAAGCGAACCACCCAAGTTTGAGTGTGGTGTTTCGGCCACCCGCGGTGACCGCCGGGTGCGTCGGTTCCCTGGTGCGTCGGTTCCGGGTGAGCGGGGCGGTGGCACCTCGCGCGCGCGTCCATGATGTTCCGGGCGTGCCGGGGGTACCCGGTGACACGAGCGGCGAGCCCCGTCCCGGTGAAGGAGGCGGTCGACAATGAGCCCCACCGCCCACGCGCGGCACGAGCGGAGCGACGACCGGACCTACGACGCCGGGCCGTACCTCCCGAGCCGTGGCGGTCTGCCCGCCCATCGCCGGGCCGCGGCCGACTGCCGGGGGTGCCCCCTGTGGGAGGACGCCCGCGGGACGGTCTTCGGCAAGGGCGACGCGTCCGCGCGCCTCCTCCTCGTCGGCGAGCAGCCGGGGGACCAGGAGGACCGGCAGGGCGAGCCGTTCGTCGGCCCCGCCGGACGGCTGCTGCGGCGGGCGCTGGAGCAGGCCGGGATCGACATGGACACGGCCTATGTGACCAACGCGGTCAAGCACTTCAAGTTCACCCGGCCCCCGGGCGGCGGCCGACGCCGTATCCACAAGGCGCCCGACCTGCGCGAGGTCGCCGCCTGCCGTCCCTGGCTGCTCGCCGAACTGCGCCTGGTCCGGCCCGAGATCGTGGTCGTCCTCGGCGCGACGGCGGGCAGGGCGCTGCTCGGCCCCGCCTTCCGGGTCACGAAAGACCGTGGCGCTCTGCTGCCCCTGCCCTTGGACGGGGGGCCGGGGCCGTACGTCGTGGCCACGCCCCACCCCTCCGCCGTGCTGCGCGCCGACGACCGCGAGGGCGCGTACGCGGGGCTGGTGTCGGACCTGAAGGTGGCCGCCGATGCCTTGGCCAAGACTGAGCCGTAGCTGCCGTAGCTGCCGTAGCTGCCGTGGCTCTCTCGATGCCCGTGGTGCTCGTGTCGTCATCGCCGTGCCGCGCCGCTCAGGGCTTGCGGGCCACGCCGCCGAAGCAGTCGACCTCCGACGGCTCGGCGGAGCCGCCCGGCTCGGCCCGCCACCGGGCCACGGACACGAGCCCGGGCGCCAGCGGTTCCAGGCCGTCGAAGAAGCGGTTCAGCTGCTCGGGGGAGCGGTTGACACGCGGGTTGTCGCTCGCCGCGTTCCAGTGCGCGACCATCGCGCGCATCGCCTCCGGCCGGTACACCTCCGTGCTGTCGCCGAGCACGAGGTGGCTGCCGGACGGCAGGGCGGCCAGGAGCCGGGCGACGATGTCGTACACGCTCTCGTCGGGTACGTGCGCGGTGATCCCGAGCAAGATCAGACCGACCGGGCGGGAGAGGTCGAGGGTGCCGGCCGCGCGGTCCAGGATGGTGTCCGGGTCGCGCAGGTCGGCGGCGACGAAGGCGGTGGCGCCCTCGGGGGTGCTGGTGAGCAGGGCGTGGGCGTGGGCGAGGACCGTCGGGTCGTGATCGACGTAGACGATCCGCGCGTCCCGGGCCGCGTGCTGGGCGACCTCATGGGTGTTGTCCGCGGTGGGCAGTCCGGTGCCGATGTCGAGGAACTGGCGTAAACCGGCCTCCTCGGTCAGATGGGTGACCGCTCTGCGCAGGAACGCCCGCTGGGCGCGGGCGATGCCGACGATCTGCGGGTTCATCCCGTGGATCTCGTCTCCGACCTGCCGGTCGATCTCGTAGCAGTCCTTGCCGCCGAGCCAGTAGTTCCAGATCCGGGCCGAGTGCGGCACGCCGCTGTTGATCACCGGACGGTCAAGTGGCATGGCTGCTCCCCGTGTTGGTGCTTTCGGCCGCCGCCAACCTAGCAAGATCGCCACGTACGTGACCGGTGGACGGTCCCCGGAACGACCGTCCACCGTCGAGATCCGGCCGCCCGCGTCAGGTGCGCTCGGGCTGGTCGCCGCTCCCCGTCACCAGCACCACCTCCAGGGTGCGCGGACCGTGTACCCCCTCCACCCGGTCCAGCTCGATGTCGCTGGTCGCGGACGGGCCGGAGATCCAGGTCAACGGACGGGCGGGGTCGAGGCGTTCGAGGGCCTGCGGCACCGACGACACGACCTGTTCCGGTACGCGGACGACGCAGATGTGATGGTCGGGCACCAGGGTGATCCGGCGGCGGCCCTGGTCGGGGGAGCCGTCGAGGACGAGGGTGCCGGTCTCGGCGACGGCCAGCGCGCAGCCCGTGACCACACTGTCGACCCGGTCCAGCTCGTCCGCGGTGCTCGACGCGCGGTCGGGCACCCGCGTCGCGTCGGCCGCCGCCAGCCAGTGCGGCGGCAGTCCGGGCGGCGTCAGCACGGTCCGCGAGGACCGCACGGCCAGCAGCCCCGCGAGCAGCTCCGGCAGCTCCCCGTCCTCGCAACGGTGCACGATCGCCCGGTAGTCCGCCAGGTTCTCCGCCAGCAACTCCACCGTCTCGGCGGCGTCCAGCCCCCCGTGCTCCCGGAGGTAGTCCCGCCGGACGGCCCGCTCGTACGGGGTGTCGTCCCGCGGTACGTCGGCCAGGGCGCGCCGCACCCGGCCCAGGATCAGCTCCCTGCTGCTCACTTGCCCGTCTCCTTTCCGCCGTTCGTACGCTGCCACCAGTCCCGGAACGGCTCGGCGGGCAGCTCCGGCAGGTCGCGGCTGGCGCTCCACGCCCTGCCGGGGCCCGGCAGCGTCCGGGGATGGAAGCGGCGGGTGCGCGAGGCGATCCGCTGCCCGGCGCGCAGCGCGCCGGGGTGGCTGAACGCCCAGCGGGCCGCGCGCATCGCCGCCCGCTCGGCGGCGTGGCCCTTGGCGGGTTTGAGCACGACCTTCGTGCCCTGTTCCGTCACGATGCCGCCCTGCGCGACCCGCTCCCGCAGGTGCACCAGCACCTCGGGGATGTCGATGGCGACGGGGCACACCTCGTAGCAGGCGCCGCACAGCGAGGAGGCGTACGGCAGGGAGGCGTCGATCTCGCTCCGCGTGCCCCGCAGTTGCGGGCTGAGGATGGCGCCGATCGGGCCCGGGTAGACCGAGCCGTACGCGTGGCCGCCGGCCCGCTCGTACACCGGGCAGACGTTGAGACAGGCCGAGCAGCGGATGCAGCGCAGGGCCTGGCGGCCGACCTCGTCCGCGAGGGTGTCCGTGCGGCCGTTGTCGACGAGGACCAGGTGGAAGGTCTGCGGCCCGTCGGCCGTCCCGGAGTCCGTCGTGCCCGTCCAGGTGGAGGTGTACGGGTTCATCCGCTCGGCCGTCGAGGAGCGGGGGAGGGTCTGCAGGAACACCTCCAGGTCCTGCCAGGTGGGCACGATCTTCTCGATGCCGACGACCGAGATCAGGGTCTCGGGGAGGGTGAGGCACATCCGGCCGTTGCCCTCGGACTCCACGACCACCAGCGTGCCGGTCTCCGCGACCATGAAGTTGGCCCCGGAGATGCCGACCTTGGCACGCAGGAACTTCTCCCGCAGATGCAGCCGCGCGGCCTCCGCCAGCTCGGCGGGCGTGTCGGTGAGGCCCTCGGGGGCCGGTCGGCCCCACTCGCCCATCTCGCGCGCGAAGATGTCCCGGATCTCGCCCCGGTTGCGGTGGATCGCGGGGACGAGGATGTGCGAGGGCCGGTCCTTGCCCAGCTGCACGATGAGTTCGGCGAGATCGGTCTCGTAGGCGTGGATCCCTTCGGCCTCCAGCGCCTCGTTCAGCCCGATCTCCTGCGTGGCCATCGACTTGACCTTGACGACCTCGCTCTCCCCGGTCGCCTTCACGAGGTACGTGACGATCCGGTTGGCCTCGTCCGCGTCGGCGGCCCAGTGGACCGTGCCGCCCGCCGCCGTGACCGCCTCCTCCAACTGCACCAGGTAGCGGTCGAGATGGCGGAGCGTGTGGTCCTTGATCTGCTTGCCGGCCTCGCGCAGCGCGGCCCAGTCGGACACCTCCGCGACCGCGGCGGCGCGCTTGGCGCGGATGGTGTGCGTGGCGTGGCGCAGATTGGCGCGCAGCGTCGTGTCGTGGACGGCTTCGTGCGCGGCCTTCGGGAAGGCCGGCATGCCGACGAACGTCCCGCTCATGCGAGGGGCTCCTCTTCCGTGCTCGCCAGGATCTCCGCGATGTGCACGGGCCGGACGGCCGTGCGCAGCCGGGTCATCGTGCCGCCGAGGTGCATCAGACACGAGTTGTCGGCCGCACACAGCACCTCGGCGCCCGTCGACTCGGCGTTGCGCACCTTGTCCGCGCCCATGGCCGCCGAGACATCGGAGTTCTTCATGGCGAAGGTGCCGCCGAAGCCGCAGCACTCGTCGGCGCCCGGCAGCTCCACCAGCTCCAGTCCCTTCACGGCCCCGAGCAGCTTGCGCGGCCGCTCGCCCAATCCGAGGCTCCGCAGCCCGTGACAGGTCGGGTGGTACGTCACCTTGTGCGGGTAGTACGCGCCGACGTCGGTCACGCCCAGCACGTCCACCAGGAACTCGGTCAGCTCGTACGTCTTCGGTACGACCGGCGCCAGCGTCCGCGCCAGGGTGTCCCCGCGCCCCTCCGCCCGCGCCCGCTCGCCCATCCGTGGATACAGCTCCCGCACCATCGCACCGCAGGAGCCGGACGGCGTCACGATCGCCTCGTAGTCACGGAAAACATCGGAGAACTTCCGGGCCAGTGGCTCCGCCTCGTGACGGTATCCGGTGTTGTAGTGCGCCTGCCCGCAGCAGGTCTGCCCCTCCGGGAAGTCGACGTCGACCCCCAGCCTGGTCAGCAGTTTCACCACGGCGCGGCCGGTGTCCGGATAGAGCGTGTCGTTGACACAGGTCAGGAACAGGGCGACACGCATCGCGGCTCCTAAGGGGGTCGGTCATCGGATGAGTGCAGGGTACGACGCGACTGCGCGGAGGGCGAGAGGCACCCCCGTACCGATCGGTGGGCGCGGGTGGATCCGCGGGCCGGCCGCTGCCGGGAACGGCCGCGCGGTCCACCGCCGTGCGGCGGGCGCCCCGCTCACCGTTCGGTGAGCCGGGTCTCCGCCGCACGCCAGGCCGCCGGGTCGCCCTGCGGCGTGTACCGCACCAACGGCTGGGTGCGGGCGAGGAGTTGCCGCATCGAGGCCCGGTCGCCCACCAGGCCGTGGGTGCGGGCCTGCACCAGGACGTTGCCCAGCGCCGCCGCCTCCGCCGGTCCCGCCACCACCGGCATCCCGCAGGCGTCGGCGGTGAGCTGGCAGAGCAGCGCGTTGCGGGTGCCGCCGCCGACGATGTGGACGACGTCCACGGGGTGGTCGGCCAGCGCCTGGGCCTCGGACACGGCCCGCCGGTGGGCGAGGGCGAGGGAGTCGAGGATGCAGCGGGTGATCCCGGCCCGCGTCTCCGGGACGGGCTGCCCGGACCGCCGGCACGCCTCGGCGATCCGCCCGGACATTCCGCCGGGCGCGAGGAACGCCGCGTCACCGGCGTCCACGACCGACCGCAGCGCGGGCACGGTCGCGGCGCCCCGCAGCAGTTCGCCCAGATCGGGGTCGCCCCACTCCCGTACACATTCCTGCAGCAGCCACAGCCCCATGATGTTCCGGAGATAACGGACCGTGCCGTCGAGCCCCAGCTCATTGGTGAAGTTGGCCGCCCGGCTGGCCTCGGTCAGCACCGGGGCCCCCAGCTCCAGGCCGGCCAGCGACCAGGTGCCGGTGCAGATGTACGCGAACCGTTCCCCGGTCGCCGGTACGGCCGCGACCGCCGAGGCGGTGTCGTGCGACCCGACGGTCGTCACCGGGACGGGGCCGGACAGCCCCGTCGCCTCCAGCACCTCGGGGCGCAGCAGGCCCGCCGGGTCGCCGGGCCGGCGCAGTGGTGCGAACAGGCCGAGGTCGATGCCCAGCCGGTCCGCGACCTCCCCTGACCAGTCCCGGGTCCGGGGATCGATCAGCTGCGTCGTCGAGGCGTTGGTCAGCTCGGTGCCCGGCTCCCCGGTCAGCCAGTACGTCAGCAGATCGGGGATGAGCAACAGCCGCTCGGCCTGCGCGAACTGGGCCGACGACCGGGCAGCCACCAGTTGGTACAGCGTGTTGAAGGGGGCGTACTGCAGGCCGGTCGCCGCGTACAGCTCGGCGGCGGGCACGGTGGCCCACACCTTCTCCGCGACACCCTCGGTCCGGGCGTCCCGGTAATGCACCGGGTTGCCCAACAACGCGCCGTCGGCGTCCAGCAGCCCGTAGTCGACGGCCCAGCTGTCGATGCCGACGGAGTCGACCGGCCCGGCCGCCCGCAGCCCGTCCAGGACCCCCGCGTACAGCGAGAGAACGTCCCAGCGCAGCCCCTCGGGCGTGCGCACCGGCCGGTTCGGGAACCGGTGCGCCTCGATCAGTTCCAGCGAGTCCCGCCCCGCACGGCCGACCATGACCCGCCCGCTGGACGCGCCGAGATCGACCGCCGCGTACGACTTCACGGAGCCGCCCGTCGGGCTCCCGCTCATGGCATGCGTGCTCATCGGAGGAAGGCGGCGGCCACGCCGGCGTCGACCGGGACGTGCAGACCGGTGGTGTGTGTCAGCTCTCCGCCCGTCAGCGCGAACACCGCGTTCGCCACGTGCTCGGGAAGCACCTCGCGCTTGAGGATGGTCCGCTGCGCGTAGAACTCGCCCAGCTTCTCCTCCTCGATCCCGTACGTGGCCGCGCGCTGGGCGCCCCAGCCGGCCGCGAAGATACCGGAGCCACGCACCACACCGTCGGGGTTGACCCCGTTGACGCGGATGCCGTGCTCGCCCAGCTCGGCGGCGAGCAGCCGCACCTGGTGGGCCTGGTCGGCCTTGGTGGCGGAGTAGGCGATGTTGTTGGGCCCGGCGAAGACGGCGTTCTTGGAGGCGATGTAGACGATGTCGCCGCCCAGACCCTGCGCGATCATCACCCGCGCCGCCTCCCGCGACACCAGGAACGACCCGCGCGCCATGATGTCGTGCTGGAGGTCCCAGTCCTTCGAGGAGGTCTCCAGGAGCGGCTTGGAGATCGAGATGCCCGCGTTGTTGACGACGAGATCGACCCCGCCGAAGGCCAGCGCGGCGGCCGCGAAGGCCGCACCGATCTGCTCCTCGTCCGTCACGTCGACGGTGACGGCGACGGCCTTGTCGGCCCCGCCCAGCTCCTCGGCGACCGCGGCTGCGTTCTCGGCGTTCAGGTCGGCGACGACGACACAGGCGCCCTCGGCGACCAGCCGGTGGGCGATGGCCTTGCCGATCCCGCTCCCGGCACCGGTCACCAGCGCGACCCGGGTCGCCAGCGGCTTCGGCTTCGGCATCCGCTGGAGCTTGGCCTCCTCCAGCGCCCAGTACTCGATGCGGAACTTCTCCGACTCCTCGATCGGCGCGTACGTCGACACGGCCTCGGCGCCCCGCATCACGTTGATCGCGTTGACGTAGAACTCGCCGGCCACACGGGCGGTCTGCTTGTCCTTGCCGAAGCTGAACATGCCCACGCCCGGGACCAGCACGATCGCCGGGTCGGCGCCGCGCATCGCGGGGGAGTCGGGATCGGCGTGCCGCCGGTAGTAGGCGGCGTACTCGTCCCGGTACTCGGCGTGCAGTTCCTCCAGCCGGGCGATCGCCGCTTCGAGGTCGGCGGTCGGCGGGAGGTCCAGGACGAGCGGGCGGACCTTCGTCCGCAGGAAGTGGTCCGGGCACGAGGTGCCGAGGGCGGCGAGGCGCGGGTGCTCGGCGCTCGCCAGGAAGTCGAGGACGACGTCCGTGTCGGTGAAGTGACCGACCTGCGGCCTGTCCTTCGAGGCGATGGCCCTGATATGCGGCGCCAGGGCGGCGGCGCGCTCCCGGCGCTCCGCGGCGGCGAGCGCGGTGTAACCCTCCAGGACGGGCCCGAACGGCTCGGCCCTGCCCCTCTCCTCCAGGAACCGCTCGGCGGTCCGGATGATGTGGAGCGAGTTCCGCTCGCACTCCTCGGCGGAGTCGCCCCAGGCGGTGATGCCGTGCCCGCCGAGGACGCAGCCGACGGCCTGCGGGTTGGCCTCCTTGATGGCCGCGATGTCCAGCCCGAGCTGGAACCCGGGCCGGCGCCACGGCACCCACACCACGCTGTCCCCGAAGCACTCGGCGGTCAGCTTCTCCCCGTCGGCCGCGCAGGCGAGCGCGATCCCGGAGTCGGGGTGCAGATGATCGACGTGGGCGGCGTCCACCAGTCCGTGCATGGCGGTGTCGATGGACGGCGCCGCCCCGCCCTTGCCGTGCAGGCAGTAGTCGAACGCGGCGACCATCTCGTCCTCGCGCTCCACCCCCGGGTACACGTCGACCAGTGCCCGCATCCGGTCCAGCCGCAGCACGGCCAGGCCCGCCTCGGTGAGCGTGCCGAGGTCACCGCCGGACCCCTTCACCCACATCAGCTCCACCTCACCCCCGGTGACGGGGTCGGTGTCGGTCCCCTTGGCGGAGGTGTTGCCCCCGGCGTAGTTGGTGTTCCGGGGATCGGCACCGAGCCGACGGGACCGGGCGAGCAGAGCTGCGGCTTCGGGATGGGTTGCCATGTGCGATCAATCCTTACGGTGAGAGGGGTACGGGGTCCAGCTCGGGCGTCGGAGGTGCGTCGCCGGGTGCGGGTGAGCGGGGCATCTCGCGCAGTTCCCCGCGCCCCTGAAAAGCAGGGGCTACGCCCCTCGCTTCCCAGGCCCGCGGGACCGTGGTCCTTGAGGCCCGCAGGGCCGTGGTCTTCCAGGCCCGCGGGACCGTCTTCCTTCGAGCCCGCGGGACCGTGCTCTTTCGGGGCCCGCGGGACCGTGGCCCTCCAGGCCGGCGGGGCCTGTGTCTTTCAGGGGCGCGGAAAACTGCGCGACCAGCCACGAACCGGCCCGCAGCCCGGCATCCGACGAAACGCGGCGGACGGAACGCGGCGGACGGAACGCGGCCATCGGCGTCAGCCCAGCGCAGCGGTCACGCTCCCCAACCCGCCTGCTCCCCGCCCACCCGCTCCTCGACGATCCTCGACGCCCACCCGGACCGGCGGTACGCCTGCAGCGGCTCGGGGTCCAGCCCCATCTCCTCGCGCACCTCGCGCAGCAGCGGCCGCACATCCGTGTTGTACGCGTCCATCACGACCGCGTTGGCCTCCAGCACGTCCCCGGCCCGCTGGGCGGCGCGCAGCGCGTCCCCGTCGACCAGCAGCGCCTTGGCCGTGGCCTCCTGCACGTTCATCACGGACCGGATGATCGCCGGGATCTTCGCCTCGATGTTGTGGCACTGGTCGAGCATGAACGCGACCTCGGGGGTGAACCCGCCGCCGCGCACGACCTCGTACATGATCCGGAACAGCTGGAACGGGTCCGCGGAGCCGACCATCAGGTCGTCGTCCGCGTAGAAGCGGGAGTTGAAGTCGAACGCGCCGAGCTTTCCCTCGCGCAGCAGCGTCGCCACGATGAACTCGATGTTGGTCCCCGGCGCGTGGTGCCCGGTGTCGACCACGACCTGCGCCTTCGGCCCGAGCTTCAGACAGTGGGCGTAGGCGGTGCCCCAGTCCGGCACGTCGGTCGTGTAGAAGGCCGGCTCGAAGAACTTGTACTCCAGCAGCATCCGCTGGTCGTCGCCGAGCCGCCCGTACACCTCCGCGAGGGCCTCGGCCAGCCGGTCCTGACGCTCACGGATGTCGTCCTGGCCGGGATAGTTCGTCCCGTCCGCGAACCACAGCTTCAGGTCCCGGGACCCGGTCGCGTCCATGATGTCGACGCACTCCAGCAGGTGGTCGACGGCCTTGCGGCGCACCGACGCGTCCGGGTGGCAGACGCTGCCCAGCTTGTAGTCGTCGTCCTGGAAGGTGTTGGAGTTGATCGCGCCCAGTCGCACGCCACGCTCCTCGGCGTGCTTGGCGAGCGCCGCATAGTCCTCGACCTTGTCCCACGGGATGTGCAGCGCGACCGTCGGGGCCACGCCGGTGAACTCGTGGACCTTGCCGGCGTCGTCCAGCTTCTCCCAGGGATCGCGCGGAACACCCTGTTGGGCGAACACCTTGAAGCGCGTTCCGGAGTTTCCGTACGCCCACGACGGCGTCTCGACGGCCTGGGTCTTGAGGGCGGCCTTCACCGCGGCGAGCTCGGTCACGTCAGGGCTCCTACCGGCTTTGATGTCTGAAACGATTCAGCACCGGAAACTATGAGCGGCTCGCCGGACTGTCAACCCCTGTGCTCCATGCCGTTCTCCGTGACCCTGTTGTGACCACTTCTATCGAAAGAATTTCGACCGGAACCCATTGACGTGACATGCGTGTGGTGCCTAACGTCCCGGCAACCTAGTTGAAACCTTTCACGACGGAGTGAGGCAGCTTCTCCGCTAGCCACCGGCCGTCGTCGAGGAGCCTCCATGACCCACCGGTCCGACACGGGTCCGGCCCCCGTTCTCGCGTTGAAGGGCGTCTCCAAGTCCTTCGGCGCCGTACGCGCCCTGCGGGACGTGTCCCTCGAACTGTTCCCGGGCGAGGTGCACGCACTCGCCGGGGAGAACGGCGCGGGCAAGTCGACCCTGATCAAGAGCCTCGCCGGGGTGCACCGACCGGACTCCGGTCAGGTGCTCCTCGACGGCGAGCCCACGGTCTTCCACGGTCCGGCCGACGCCCGGGACGCGGGCATCGCCGTGATCTACCAGGAGCCCACGCTCTTCCCCGACCTTTCGATCGCCGAGAACATCTTCATGGGCCGCCAGCCGCGGCGAGCCCTCGGCCGCATCGACCACAGGGCCACCCACAGGGCGACCCTCGCCCTGATGCAGCGGCTCGGTGTCGAACTCGACCCCGACCGCCCGGCGCGCGGCCTGTCCATCGCCGACCAGCAGATCGTGGAGATCGCCAAGGCGCTGTCCTTCGACGCCCGCGTCCTGATCATGGACGAGCCGACGGCGGCCCTCACCGGCAGCGAGGTGGCCCGCCTCTTCGGAGTCGTCCGCACCCTGCGCGAGCAGGGCTCCGCGGTCCTGTTCATCTCCCACCGGCTGGAGGAGATCTTCCAGATCTGCCAGCGCGTCACCACCCTGCGCGACGGCGCCTGGATCTCCAGCGAGCCGATCGACGGCATGACCGAGGACGACCTGGTCCGCCGCATGGTCGGCCGCGACCTGGAGGAGCTGTACCCCAAGCAGGAGGTCGAGCCGGGCGAGGTCGCGCTGAGCGTGCGCCGGCTGACCCGCGAGGGCGTCTTCACCGACGTCTCCTTCGAGGTCCGCCGTGGCGAGATCGTCGGCCTGGCCGGCCTCGTCGGCGCCGGCCGCACCGAGGTCGCGCGAGCCGTCTTCGGCATCGACCGCTGGGACGCGGGCGAGGTCGCCCTCGACGGCCACGCGCTCACCAACGGCGCCCCCTCCACCGCGATGGCCGCCGGGCTGGCCCTGGTCCCCGAGGACCGCCGCGCCCAGGGCCTGGTGATGGACATGTCCATCGAACGGAACATCGGCCTCACCGGACTCCGTACGGCCGTGAAGGCCGGGCTCGTCGACCGCGGCGCCGAACGCAGCCGCGCCCTCGACTGGGCCGTCAGGCTCCAGGTGAAGTACGCCCGGATCGCCGACACCGTCAACACGCTGTCCGGCGGCAACCAGCAGAAGGTCGTCCTCGCCAAGTGGCTCGCCACCGGGCCGAAGGTGCTGATCGTCGACGAGCCCACCCGGGGCATCGACGTCGGTACGAAGGCCGAGGTGCACCGCCTCCTCAGTCAGCTCGCCGCCGACGGTGTGGCCGTGCTGATGATCTCCTCCGACCTGCCCGAGATCCTCGGCATGGCCGACCGCGTGCTCGTGATGCACGAGGGCCGGCTCACTGCCGAGATCCCTCGCTCCGAAGCCACCGAGGAAACCGTGATGGCCGCAGCCACCGGGAGGGCCGCCGCATGACGGTGACCACCCCCGAGAAAACCCCCGTCGCCGAGGTGCCCAGGTCCAGCGGCACCCGGCTGGTGGACCGTGTCTTCAAGATGCGTGAACTCGCCATCCTGGTCGTCTTCCTGGTGATGATCGTCGTCACCCAGCTGGGCAACAGCGAGTTCCTCACCGAGCAGGGCATCAAGGACCTCCTGCTCAACGCGACCATCCTGGTGCTGGTCGCCGTCGGCCAGTCACTGGTCGTCATCACCCGCAACGTCGACCTGTCGGTCGGCTCCACCCTCGGGATCAGCGCCTTCGCCGCCGGCACCTACCTCCAGGGCGGCGGGAACGCGGTCGTGGCCATCGCGCTGGCGGTCCTGATGGGCATCGGCTTCGGCCTGCTGAACGGCCTGCTCGTCAGCCTCGGCCAGGTGCCCGCCCTCGTCGTCACCCTCGGCACGCTCTACATCATCCGGGGCATCGACTCCATCTGGGTCGGCTCCCGCCAGATCACCGCGTCCGCCCTGCCCGACGGGTTCGTCGACTTCGGCTCCGGCGGCATCTCCGCGGTGCCGTACCTGGCGCTGATCGCGGTGGCGGTCCTGGTCGCGACGGCGTACTACATGAAGCACTTCGGCAGCGGCCGCGAGCTGTACGCGCTCGGCTCCAACCCGGAGGCCGCCCGCCTCGCCGGCATCCCGGTCCGCAAGCGGATCCTCGTCGCGTACACCTTCTGCGGCGCCCTCGCCGGCCTCGCCGGAGCGCTCTACCTGGCCCGCTTCGGCAACGTCGACTCCAGCACCGGCAACGGCTACGAACTCACCGTCGTCAGCGCGGTCGTGGTCGGCGGCGTGGTCTTCACCGGCGGCTCCGGCAGCGTCTACGGCGCGGCGCTCGGCGCCCTGCTGCTGACCTCCATCAACAGCGTGCTCCCCGCCCTCGGCGTCAGCTCGGTGTGGGTGCTGGCCATCAACGGCGTCCTGCTCATCCTCGCCATCGCGGTGGACCGTGTGGTCGCGCTGCGGGTGGCGGCCGCCCTGAAGAAGAGGAACGCCCGCCATGGCTGAGTCATCCCTCTCCCGCGCGATCCGCTGGGACACGGTGGTCGGCGCCACGTTCGTCGTCGTGCTCCTGCTGTCCTTCTCCACCGTCGACGGCTTCGGCAACGCGCTCAACCTGTCCTTCCTCATCGGCAACACCCTGCCGATCGTGCTGGTCGCCCTCCCGATGACCCTCCTGGTGGTCTCCGGCGAGATCGACCTGTCGGTCGCCTCCACCGCCGGACTGTCCGGCGCGGTGATGGGCGCCCTGTGGAACCAGGGCCTGACCATCGAGGCGATCATCCCGATCTGTCTGCTCCTCGGCGTCGTCTGCGGACTGATCAACGGCCTGCTGGTCACCCGGCTCGGCCTGTCCTCCCTCGCCGTCACCATCGGTACGCTCGCCGCCTACCGGGGCATCGCGCAGATCGTGCTCGGCTCCGACGCGGTCACCGACTTCCCCACGCAGTACCTGGACTTCGCGGCCGGCCGGATCGGCGACAGCTTCGTCCCCCAGGCGTTCATCCCCTTCCTGGTCCTGCTCGTCATCGCCGTGATCGCCCTGCACGCCACCCCGTTCGGGCGCTCCCTGTTCGCGATCGGCGCCAGCGAGGAGGCCGCGCGCTTCACCGGAATCCGCGTCAAGCGGCAGAAGCTGATCCTCTTCACGGTGACCGGCCTCATGGCCTCGCTCACCGGCATCTTCTGGGCGCTGCACTACGCCAGCGCCCGCTACGACAACGCCACCGGACTCGAACTCTCCGTCATCGCCGCCGTACTGCTGGGCGGCATCGACTTCGACGGAGGCAAGGGAACGCTCGGCGGCGCGATCGCCGGAGTGTTCCTGCTCGGCACCCTGCAGAACGTGATGAGCCTGCAGGACGTCTCGGCGCAGTCGCAGATCGTCGTCACGGGCGTCCTGCTCGTGCTGTCCGTGCTCGGCCCCCGGGTGGCGAAGCAGATCGCCCTCGCCCGGGCCGGGCGACAATCCGGGCCCGACCCCGTCGCGAAGACCGGTTGAGTACCGGTCACCGACAAGCCGCCGGCCGTCTCGGGCCGGCCGCGCCCCCCGCGGCGGAAGCCGCACACCCGTACCACCCGGGCCCCTCATCGGGGCACGACACCACTCCTCCTCGAAAAGGAACCCTCGTCATGCGCAGAGCAACCCTCCGTCGCTCCTGTGCGGCTCTCGCCGCCGTCACCTCCTTCGCGCTCGCCGTCACCGCCTGCGGTGGCACCACCAAGAGCGACGTCAAGGACGACTCCGCCTCCGCGGCGGCCACCGGCAAGGCCGACCCGAACGCCGCGCTGAAGAAGGGCCTGACCGTCGGCTTCCTGCCGAAGCAGGTCAACAACCCGTACTTCACCTCCGCCGACAAGGGCGGCGAGGCGGCCCTGAAGGAGCTGGGCTCCAGCTACAAGGAGGTCGGCCCGTCCAGCGCCACGGACACCTCCGGCCAGGTCAACTACGTCAACACGCTCACCCAGCAGCAGGTCGACGCCATGGCCGTCTCCGCGCAGGACCCGGGCGCGCTGTGCACCGCGCTCAAGCAGGCCATGAGCAACGACATCAAGGTCGTCACCTACGACTCCGACACCAAGCCGGAGTGCCGCAACGCCTTCGTCTCGCAGGCCAGCGCCGAGGACCTGGGCCGCACCGAGGTGCAGCTCCTCGCCGAGCAGATCGGCTACAAGGGCGAGATCGCGGTCCTGTCCGCCGCACAGACGGCGACGAACCAGAACACCTGGATCGACTTCATGAAGGACGAGCTCAAGGACCCCAAGTACAAGGACATGAAGCTCGTCAAGGTCGCCTACGGCGACGACGACGCCCAGAAGTCCTTCCAGCAGACCCAGGGCCTGCTCCAGGAGTACCCGAACCTGAAGGGGATCATCTCCCCGACCACGGTCGGCATCAAGGCCGCCGCCCAGTACCTCTCGGGCTCCAAGTACAAGGGCAAGGTCAAGCTGACCGGCCTCGGCACCCCCAACGACATGCGCAAGTACGTCAAGGACGGCACGGTCGAGGGCTTCGAGCTGTGGGACCCGGCGAAGCTCGGCGAGCTGGCCGCCCGTACCGCGGTGGCGCTGGTCTCCGGCCAGATCACCGGCAAGGAGGGCGAGACCTTCACCGCCGGTGACATGGGCGAGTACACCATCGGCAAGGACGGCGTGATCAGCCTCGGCAAGCCCACCGTGTTCAACAAGGAGAACATCGACAAGTTCGACTTCTGATCGCCGCGGCCGAGTTACAGCCACCCCCTCACCCCCAGGAGCGGTATCTCATGCAGCGCGTCTGCTTCCTCCTCAAGGTCCGTCAGGACCGGATCGACGAGTACCGCGAGCGGCACGCCGCCGTGTGGCCGGAGATGCTTCAGGCTCTCTCGGCCACCGGCTGGCACAACTACTCCCTCTTCCTGCGCGACGACGGCCTCCTCGTCGGCTACCTGGAGACCGAGGACTTCCCGGCGGCCCTCGCCGGCATGGAGGCCGCCGAGGTCAACGCCCGCTGGCAGAAGGAGATGGCGCCGTTCTTCGAGTCCCTCGACGGCGCCCGGCCCGATGAGGCAATGAAGCCCCTCACCGAGGTCTTCCACCTCGCCTGAACCGCTTCGTCCGAACCCCCCACGTCGCAGCACCTTCCCCTCCCCGTTTCGCTCGACAACGGAGTCCCCGAGATGAAGAGACGCACGCTGCTCGGCGCCGCCCTCGCCGGTGCCGTGGTGACCCCCGCCCTCGGCGCCGCGACCGCCCGCGCCGCCGACCCCGGCCCGTCCGTCAGCCAGACCGGCAACACCCTCCTCGACAGCCAGGCGATCTACTTCGTCTCCTACGACGGCCTGGTCAACAACAACGCGTTCCAGAAGAACGCCCTGCTGACCTACAAGGGCCACCAGTACGCCGTCTGGTACACCGCCGACCGCAACGCCGTCGTCGGCCGCCGCGTCCTCGGCTCCGGCACCTGGGCCACGGTCAAGGTGGGCCACACCCTGCGCTACAACGACTCCCACAACGTCATCTCCATGGGCGTCTCCAAGGTCGACGGCCGTCTCCACCTCAACATGGACTCGCACAGCGACGGCTTCACCTACGTCAAGTCCGTCGCCGGCCTCATGGACAACCCGACCGGACTGAGCTGGACCACGAGCCGCTTCGGCGCCCCCCAGTCCACCCTCGACGGGCTCGCGCTCACCTCGCAGTTCACCTACCCGCAGTTCGTCTCCATGCCCGACGGCAAGCTCCAGCTGAGCTACCGGGCAGGCATCTCCGGCAACGGCCGCAACGCCCTCGCCGAGTACAACGGCACCTCCTGGACCAACCTCGGCGAGTGGACGTCCTCCACCGGCACGTACACCAGCGAGCACGGCTCCTCGACGGCCCGCAACATGTACCTGCACGGCATCGACTACGACCGCAACGGGCGCCTGCACGCCCTGTTCACCTGGCGCGAGCAGAACGGCGCCGTCATGTGCAACAGCGGCGGCATCACCAACCACGACACCGGCTACGTCTACTCCGACGACCGCGGCCGCACCTGGCGCAACAACGCGGGCACCGTCGTCGGCACCACCGGCGGCTCCGACAAGGTCTCCGTCACCGACGCGGGACTCGTCGTGGACGCGCTCAACCCGGACCACTCCCTGATGAACCAGGAGAGCCAGTGGACCGACTCGGCGGGCCGGCCGCACGCCATCATCAGCTACGTCCCCGGCCGCTTCGGACAGTGCACGACGAACTACGTCGCCAACCGCACGGCCAACGGCCGGGCCTTCCTCGTCCGCAAGAGTGCCTCCGGTCCCTGGACGAAGACCGAGATACCGGTGCCGCTGAACTCCAGCCAGCGCACCAAGCTGGTCATGGACAAGTACAACAACGCCTACGCGCTGTTCCCGTTCGGCCGGATCGCCGGCGCCTCGGCGGCCTCCGGTCACACCGACTGGAGGATCCTGTACGACGGCTCCGGCCTCAACGCCTTCGGCGAGGTCGTGTTCGACGAGAGCCGGATCGCCCAGGACAATGTGCTGTCCGTGATGTACCAGGTGAAGTCCAGCGGGACGACCCCTTCGGCGCTCCGCGTCGTCGACTTCGCCCTGCCCGCCTGACCCCGTACAAGGGCGACATTCCCGCGTCCTGCCGGGCCGTTCCCGGTGTGACCGTGACGGTAATGTGAACGTACGCCCGCCGCTCCGCACCTTCCTGGAGGTCCCCGTCCGATGTCGCAGCCGGTGGGTATCAAGGACGTCGCCGCAGCCGCCGGAGTATCCGTCGGCACGGTCTCCAACGTCATCAACCGGCCCGACTCGGTGGCCTCCGGGACCCGGGCCCGGGTGCTGGCCGCGATCGACCGCCTCGGCTATGTCCGCAGCGAGTCGGCGCGCCAGCTGCGGGCCGGACGGAGCAGGATCATGGGGCTGCTCGTGCTCGACATGGGCAACCCCTTCTTCGTCGACGTCGCGCGCGGTGCCGAGAGGGCCGCGCGCGACGCCGGACTCGGCGTGATGGTCTGCAACAGCGCGCAGAGCGCGGGCGAGGAGTCCGAGTACCTCTCCCTGTTCGCCGAGCAGCGGGTGCGCGGCGTGCTGCTCACCCCCGCCGACGCGACCGGCCGCAACATCGCGGCGTTCCGCCGCCACGGCATCCCCTTCGTCCTCGTCGACCGGGTCGCCGAGGGCACCACCGAGTGCTCGGTCTCCGTCGACGACGTCGCGGGCGGCACCCTGGCCGTGCGGCACCTGATCGACGCCGGCCACCGTTCCCTCGCGTACGTCAGCGGACCGGCGGGATTCAACCAGGTCCGGGACCGCCGTACCGGCGCCCTCAACGCGCTGCGTGAGGCGGGGCTCGGCGCCGACGCCCTGCGCGAGCTGCCCACCGAACGCCTCGACGTGGCCGCCGGCCGGGACGCGGGCGCCCGCCTGCTGGGCCTCGTCGACCGCCCCACCGCCGTCTTCTGCGCCAACGACCTGCTCGCCCTCGGCGTGCTCCAGGCCATGTACGCGGCCGGGGTGAGCGTCCCCGACGACCTCGCGATCGTCGGCTACGACGACATCGAGTTCGCCGCCGCGGCCGCCGTCCCCCTCACCTCCGTACGGCAGCCCGCCGTCACCATGGGCGCCCTCGCCGCCGAACTCCTGCTGGAGGAGACCGAGGCCGAGACGGCGCTCGTCCGGCACGAGCACCGAAGAGTCGTCCTCCAGCCGGAACTGGTGGTGCGGCGCTCCAGCCTCTCGGCTCGCTGAGCGGTCATTCAGCAGAGATTCCGGGATCTTCTTGATCCACGGAGTCGGCCGGGCGGAGAATCTGTGCTGGACTGGACCACGGCCTGGAATTCGTCCGCTCAGGGAGCCCCGTTGTCCGTCAGCTACCGGCAGCCCGGTGTCGTCCTCACCGACCGACGCTTCACCGTCCCCCTCGACCACGACCGCCCGGCGGGGGAGCGGATCGAGCTCTACGCGCGCGAGATCGTCGCGAGCGACCGGGCGACCGCCGAACTACCCTGGCTGGTCTATCTGCAGGGCGGCCCCGGCTTCGGGGCGAACCGCTTCGTCGGCCGCGAGGCATGGCTCGGCCGGGCCCTGGAGGAGTACCGGGTCCTGCTGCTCGACCAGCGCGGCACGGGTGCCTCCACCCCCGCCAACCGCCAGACCCTCCCGCTGCGCGGCGGCCCCATCGAACAGGCCGACTACCTCGCCCACTTCCGAGCCGACTCCATCGTCCGCGACTGCGAGGCCATCCGCCCCGAGGTCACCGGCGGCGCCCCCTGGACCGTGCTCGGCCAGAGCTTCGGCGGCTTCTGCGCGGTCACCTATCTCTCCGAGGCGCCCGAGGCACTGAGCACCGTCGTCATCACCGGCGGACTGCCCTCCCTCGACGCGAGCGCCGAAGAGGTCTACCAGGCAGCCTTCCCGCGCATCGAACGCAAGGTCGCCGCGCACTACGCCCGCTACCCGCAGGACGTCGAGCGGACCCGGCGGGTCGCCGAGCACCTCCTGCGGCACGACACCGTCCTCCCGAACGGCTACCGCCTCACCGTCGAGGCGTTCCAGTCCCTCGGCATCCTCCTCGGCCGCGGCGACGGCAGCCACCGGCTGCACTTCCTGCTGGAGGACGCCTTCGTCCGCACCCCCACGGGGCACGCCCTCTCCGACGCCTTCCAGGAGGAGGTCCAGGGCCTGCTGTCGTACGCGGGCCACCCGCTGTACGCGCTTCTGCACGAGGCGTGCTACGGCCAGGACCCGGGCCCCACGGGCTGGGCGGCCGAGCGGGTGCGCCGGCGGTTCCCGCAGTTCGACGCCGCCAAGGCACTGACGGGCGACGACCCGGTCCTCTTCACGGGCGAGTCCGTGCACCCCTGGATGTTCGAGAACGACCCCGCCCTGCGCCCGCTGCGCGAGACGGCGGAGAGCCTCGCCGAGGACCGGGGCTGGCTGCCCCTCTACGACCCGGAGCGCCTCGCCCGCAACGAGGTCCCGGTCGCCGCCGCCGTCTACCACGACGACATGTACGTGGACGGACCACTCCCTGCGGACCGCCCGTGCCGTCCGCGGGCTGCGCACCTGGGTCACGGACGAGTTCGAGCACGACGGTGTACGGGCCGGGGGACCGCGCGTGCTGGACCGGCTCCTCGCGCTCGCCCGGGACGAGGTGTGAGCGGCGCGGCTACTGTGCGTTCATGACAGAGCCGCGGAAGGACCAGCCGGAACAGCTCGCGCCCATGCCCGACGACTGGCGGCGCGCCCTCGCGGTCGTGGCCCACCCGGACGACCTGGAGTACGGCTGCTCGGCGGCGATCGCCGGGTGGACGGACGAGGGCCGCGAGGTCGTCTACGTCCTGGCGACGCGCGGCGAGGCGGGCATCGACACCCTGGAGCCCGCCCGGTGCGGCCCGTTGCGGGAGCGGGAGCAGCGCGCGAGCGCGGCCGTCGTGGGCGTGACGCGGGTCGAGTTCCTCGACCACGAGGACGGCGTCGTCGCGTACGGGCCCGCCCTGCGCCGGGACATCGCGGCGGCCATCCGCCGGCACCGCCCCGAGCTGGTCATCACCCTCAACCACCGCGACACCTGGGGCGGGGTCGTCTGGAACACCCCCGACCACGTGGCGGTGGGCCGCGCCACCCTGGACGCCGCCGGGGACGCCGGGAACCGCTGGATCTTCCCCGAGCTGGTCGACCAGGGCCTTGAGCCCTGGGACGGCGTCCGCTGGGTCGCCGTCGCCGGTTCCGCCGAGCCCACCCACGCGGTGGACGCCACGAACGGCCTCGACCGGGCCGTCGCGTCCCTCCTGGAACACCGCAGCTACCTCGACGTGCTCACGCAGGAGGACCCCGAGACGTACGTCCGCGACTTCCTCACGGGCCACGCCCGGACCACGGGGGAGAGGTTCGGCGGCCGCCCGGCCGTGGCCTTCGAGGTGTTCCCCCGCTGAGGGGCCGGGCCTGCGTGCCGCCCGGCGAGTCCTCGTTAGGGTGAACCTCATGGAACAAGGATCCGCCGATGCCGTGGGCCGGTACGAACTGCGCGACCTGCGTGCGGACTGCGGCAGCTGCTTCGGCCTGTGCTGTGTCGCCCTGCCCTTCGCCGCCTCGGCGGACTTCGCCGTCGACAAGCCCGCGGGCAGGGCGTGCGGCAACCTCGGGGACGACTTCCGGTGCGGTATTCACACCCGGCTGCGGGCCGAGGGCTTCGGCGGCTGCACGGTCTACGACTGCTTCGGCGCCGGACAGCGGGTCTCGCAGGCCACCTTCGAGGGCGTGAGCTGGCGTACGGGCGGCCCCGAGCACGCCCGGCGGATGTTCGACGTCTTCCCGGTCGTACGCCAGCTCCACGAGCTGCTCCGGTACGTGACCGAGGCGCTGACGCTTCCCGCCGCCCGTCCGGTGCACGCCGACCTGCGCCGGGTGCGCGTGGAGACCGAGCGGCTGGCCGCGGGGACGCCCGAGGAACTGGGCGAGCTGGACGTCGCCGCGCACCGGCAGCGCGTCAACGAGCTGCTGCTGCGGGTCAGCGCCCTCGTGCGGGCGGGCGCCGGACGCGGGCGGAACCGGCGCGGCGCCGACCTCATGGGAGCCCGCCTCAGGGGCGCCGACCTGCGCGGGGCGGACCTGCGCGGCGCCTACCTCATCGCGGCCGACCTCACCGGGGCCGACCTGCGGGGCGCGGACCTGATCGGCGCCGACCTCCGTGACACCGACCTCGGCGACGCGGACCTGACCGGCGCCTTCTTCCTGACCCAGCCCCAGCTCGAAGCGGCCCGCGGCAGCGCCGGGACCCGGCTGCCGGCCTCAGTCACCCGCCCCGCTCACTGGACGGCCTGACGGCGACTTTGGTGCCTGCGGGGCGCCCGTCCCCGCACCCGCCCGCCGCCGTACCCGCAGCCGCAGCCCGTCCGGCATCAGCGTCAGCCGCTCCACCACCCGCAGCCGGTACCCCGGCTCCGGCGTCAGGTCGTACCGGCGCAGCAGCAGCCCCAGCACCAGCGTCGCCTCGTGGAGCGCGAACTGACGGCCGATGCAGGCCCGCGCCCCCGTGCCGAACGGCTTGAACGTGTGCGGGGGCCGGCCGCGTACGGCCGCCGCGTCGAAGCGGTCCGGGTCGAACCGCTCCGCGTCCGCGCCCCAGACCTCGGGGTCCCGGTGCAGCATCGACGTCAGCACCAGCGCCCAGGCGCCCCGTCGCATCGGGTGGACCCCGTCCAGCACGGTGTCCTCGCGGGCCTCCCGCGAGAAGGCGGGCGCGGTGGGCCACAGCCGCAGCGCCTCGTCCAGCACCCGGCGGACGTACCGCAGTTTGGCGACCTGCTCGTAGCCGGGCCGCGCGGCGCCGCCCCACACCCGGTCCACCTCGGCGCGGGCACGGGCGGCCGGCTCCGGGTACCGGGCGAGGTAGTGCAGAGCGAAGGACAGGGCACCGGAGGTGGTCTCGTGCCCGGCCACCAGGAAGGTGATGACCTGGCGCCGGACGTTCTCGGCGGACAGCCGCTCGCCGGTCTCCGGGTGCGCGGTCTCCAGCATCCGGTCGAGCAGGTCGCCGTCACCGGCGCCCCGGCCACCGCCGCCGGGGGAGCGCCGGGCCCGCACCACCGCGTCGACCGTCTCGTTCAGGTACGCCGTGTCCGCCCGGTTCTGCCGTGCCGCGCCCCGCAGGAGCACCGGGACCAGGGGGTCGGGGACGACGTTGCGCCGCTGCGCGTAGGTCAGGGTGCCGACCATGGCGGCGACGAACGGGTGCGGGCGGGTGCGCTCGAAGGAGCCGAAGTCGTGGCCGAAGCCGGTGCGGGCGATCGTCTCCAGGGTCAGCTTGGTCATGTCGCCGGGCACGTCCACGGGGGAGCCCGCCGTCTCCGCCCGGTCCCAGTGCTCGATCAGCCGTTCGGCGACGTCCAGCATCATCGGGTGGTAGCCGGCCATGGCCTCCCGGCCGAAGCCCGGGGCGAGGACGTCGTGCGCCAGCTGCCAGTTCGGCTCGTGGTTGTACGCCGTGAAGAGGCCGTCCCCGGCCACCGGCCGCAGATTGGCGACCCCCACGCCCACATGCTTGGCGAACCGGGACTCGTCCGCCATCTCGGCCGCGAGTCCCGCGCCCCCGACGAACACGATCTCCTTGCCGAACGCCTTCCGCCGGAAGATCGGCCCGAGTCGCTGCCCGAGCCGCACCGATTCCTGGACCGGCGTCCGCACGTTCGTGCCGAGCACGTCGCCGACCAGGGGGATCCGGTACGGCGGGTGGGGTATCCGGTGGAGTTCGGGCCAGCCCAGCTCAGCGCTGCGGAAGCCGCTGATCGCCGTGGCCGCTGTCGTCGCCGTCATGACCACATCTCCCTCGCGCGCACGGCGTGCCCGGGGGCCGTCGCGGCTGTTGTACTCGGGTTCAATAGTGGGCCCAGTCTCGTCCCCTTGTTGAATCCACGTCAAGTAAGGTGACCGTCATGGCAGCCAGGCAGGGAGAGCGCCCGCGTCGCCGGCTCAGCACCGAGGAGCGCCGGGAGCAGCTTCTCGCGGTCGGCGCCCGGCTCTTCTCGGAGAGCCCCTACGACGATGTGTGGATCGAGCAGGTGGCCGAGATAGCCGGTGTATCCCGCGGTCTGCTCTACCACTACTTCCCGAACAAGCGGGACTTCTTCGCCGCCGTCGTGGAGCGCGAGAGCGAGCGGATGCTGCGGATCATGACGCCCGCCCCGGGCCGGTCGGCCCGTGAGCGGCTCGCCAACGGGCTCGACGCCTTCCTCGCCCATGTCGAGGAGCACGCCCACGGGTTCCGGGCCTTCCACCGGGCCGACGCCACCGGGGACCAGACCGTGCGCAGGGTCTACCAGCGGGCGCTGGCGGTGCAGGAGGCGCAGATCCTGGCGGCGCTGGCGTCGGACGCCGAGTTCGGGGCGGCGCTCGACGGGCGGCCCGAGATGCGGCTCGCCGTGCGCGGGTGGTTGTCGTTCACGACGGCCGTCTGTCTGGAGTGGCTGCGGGGCGCGGAGCTCTCCCGTGAGCAGGTGCGGGACCTGTGCGCGCGGGCGCTGTTCGGCGTGCTCACGCCCTGAACCGGGTTGTCCGTTCGTACTCGGCTGTGCGGCGCCGAGGGAAAACTTTCGCGGAACGGCCTGGCGGTGGTTGGCGTACGCCCCGATCTTCGATAGGTTAGGCAAGGCTTACCTAATGGAGGTTTGGGATGGGTGACCGTCACACCTGGACGGCCGCGCCCGCCGCGGCGGAGCGTGCCCGCTCGGTGCTCGCCGCGGCGTGGTCCTGCGCGGTGACCGCCGACGGCGGCCGCGAGGAGTTCGTCGGCGCGCACAGCGTCACGGAGGACGGCCGGGTGATCCTGCGCGTCCCCGAGGACAGCACGCTGGTCGCCGCCGCCATCTGCGCGCCGCGCGGCGAGCCGTCCGCCGTGCTGGAGTTCGCCGACGTGGCGCCCGTCCCGGTGCGCGGCCGCATCCGGGCCCGGCTGTGGATCGCCGGCTGGTTCACGTCCGGGGACGGCGATCTGGAGTTCCGGCCCACCCGCATCGTGCTGCGCGAGCCCTCCGGCGCGGTCGTGGTCGACCTCGACGAGTTCGCCGCGGCCGAGCCCGACCCGCTGGTCACCGCCGAGTCCCGGCTGCTGACCCACCTCGCCGACGCGCACCCCGACGCCGTGAAACGCCTCACCCGGCTCGTCCCGCACGACAGCCTGCACGGCGCCGTCCGCGTCCAGCCGCTCGCCGTCGACCGGCACGGCCTGACCCTGCGCGTCGAGCGCGCCCGCGGCGACGGCGACGTCCGCCTGACGTTCCACAAACCCGCCGACGACCTGGCGCAGCTCACCGAGCGCATGCACGTCCTGCTCTCCCAGGCGAGCGCCGCGTCCTGTCCCCGCGCCCTACAGCGGCAGCGCACAGACGGCGACGGGTGACGCGAACGCTCCGCCCGCGCGCCGCAGTTCACCGCTGCCGGCCTCGACCCGGAAGACGCTGACCGCGCTCGACCGCTGCAGCGCGGCGAACAGCAGGCCCCCGTCCGGCGACAGCGCGATCTGGCGCGGGAAGTCCCCGCCGGCCGGCACGGTGTCCAGGAGCCGCAGCCGTGCGCCGTCCGCCTCCACGGCGTAGCGGGTCAGACTGTCGTGCCCCCGGTTGGCGAGATAGGCGTACGAGCCGTCCGGCGTCACGACCAGCTGCGCCGGGTAGTTCGTGCCCGCTCCCGTCCCCGTGGTCTGCGGGTCGCCCGGGGTGAGCCGCCCGCTGCCGGGGTCGTAGGCGCAGACCACGACCGTGTTGTCGGCCTCGTTGGCCAGATAGGCGTACCGGCCCCCGGGATGGAAGGTGAGGTGCCGGGGCCCGGCACCCGGCCGGGTACGTGCCCGGGAGACCTCGGTGAGCGTGCCCCGGGACTCGTCCAGCCGATAGGTGTAGACCGTGTCGGTGCCCAGGTCGACGGCGAGGACATGACCGCCGTCGGGACTGGTGACGATCTGGTGCGCGTGCGGACCGTCCTGCCCCGGACCCGGCGCCGGACTGCGGTGCACCACCAGATCCGTGCGCTCGCCCAGCGCCCCCGACTCCTCCACCGGGTGCACGGCGACGCTGCCGGAGCCGTAGTCGGCACTCAGCAGCCACCGCCCGCCCGGGTGCACCGACAGATGGCAGGGCGCCTCGCCGCCGCTGCTCCGGGTGCCGAGAACCCTGCGGTCGGACAGCCGTACGGCGGTCAACCCGCCCCGCGTGCGCTCGTTCACGGCGTACAGCGTGCGGCCGTCCGGGTGCACGGCGAGATACGACGGGTCGGGGACCCCGGTGATCGTCCCCTTGCCCGCGACACGGCCGCTCCGTGCGTCGTACGTCGCCACGCCGATCCCGGGACCGCCGCCCTCGGCCGAGGTGTACGTGCCGATGTAGAGCGGCCGGGGGCCGGTGCGGGGGGAGGGAGCGGCGGTCGTGGACTCCGTGGCCGCGCCGGCCTCCGTGTCCGGTGAGGAAGTCGTCGGCGCGTCCGCCGCGGGGGAGGACGCCGTGGATCCGGCCCCCTCGTCGGAGCCCGCGCAACCGGCCAGGCCGGCCGCTCCCGCCAGCAGGCCCAGGACGCGGCGCCTGCTCCAGTCGCCTCGGTCCGCCGCCTCGCTCGTCATTCGTGCACCTCGGGTGTCGCTCGTCTCGGCCGTCACCACCTTGACGGGTCCGAACGCCTCAGCGCAAAGGCGGGGCCAGGACGGCGGTGGGCGCCGCGCGCCGTGCGACGCCCACCGTCGCCCGGCGACGGCCGTAGGTGGCCGGCTACCAGTCACCGTCCTGGATCGGCTTGCCCGGCGCGTCACCCAGCGGCTCGACCTGGCCAGGGGCCGGTGCCTGCCAGGGATCGAGGTCGTCGCCGAGCCAGTCGCCGACCGGCTTCACCGTGCCGAGGGCGTCGGCCGGGTCGAGGTCGTGGCCGTCCTCGTCGTAGTACTCGAACCAGGGCAGCCCCGCCCGGGTGTACGCGGCGCGGTCCACCGGCGACGGCGGCGGGGCCTCGCCCGTGATCCGGCGCCACTCGGGCGGCGTCACCAGATGCACGAAGACCCGCCCGGCCGGACTCCCGGCCCAGCTGCCGCGCGGCCAGGTGTCCCGGTAGACCTCCTGGCGCATCGAACCCCCGACCCCGAGCCCCATCGCGGCGGGCGCCCGGGGCGGGGCGGCGGAAGCGCTGCGCTGCGGAGCCGCGCCAGGAGCCGCCATCGGGGCACCCCCGGGTGCGGCGGGCATCGGGGCACCCCCGGGCGGAGGGGGCAGCGGAGCGCCGGTCGACGGGGGCGGCATCGGCACGGCGCCCGGCGGCGGCATCGGCACCGCGCCCGTGCCGGCGAAAAGCGCGGTGGTACTCAACCCGCCGAGCGACTGCTCCCGTTCGGCTCGCAGCCGCTCCTCCTCCCGCCACACCGCCAACTGCTTGTCGTTCAGCGGGAACGACTGCAACTGGACCCCGCCGAACACCTCCTCGCCGGTGACCTGGCCCTCGACCGTGGCACCGAGCCCGAGGGGGACGGCCACGAACTGCCGGACCGTGCCCTTGCCGGAGTTGATGCCGTCCAGCCACGGCTGACGCGGCACCACGACGTAGTTCTGCGGATCACGGACGAGCGAGCCGCTCCACGGCTTGCCCGACACCGCGCACACCTTGCCGACGCCCACCTGCAGCGCGGCCGGTTCCGTGGAACCGCCGAAGTGCAGCCACATCGCCTCCCGCAGGTACACGGGGAGCATCACCCCGCCGCGTGCCCGCATCTCCTCCGGAGCGGTGTGCGGGTAGTCCTCGACCCGGCGGATCGGGAAGTCCCCGAGTCCGGGCGGGAGCTGGTGCGTACCCGTTTCCGGCAGGCGTAGGGTGCGGATGAAGCGCACCCGTACCCCACCCGGCAGCTGCAGCGTGGTCCCGTCGATCCGCACGGCGCCTTCGGCCATTCCGTACGCTCCCCTCGATAGCGCCTCACGTGGACGTCACTTAGTACGTCCGACGAGGCCGGACCGGTTCCGCCCGCGGGGGCGTGCGATGCGTACGCGGTCGCGCAGGCGCGTGAGCCGGGGGGAGCGCTCGCGCTGTTCGCGGGTGCAGCGGTCGAGTTCCTCCAGCAGCCGCTTGGAGCGGTGCTCGGTGTCCAGCTCGTCCAGTATGCGATTGACCTCCGTCAGCACGGCGCCGTGCAGCTGCCACTGGCCGGCGTCCCGCTGGACCTCTTCGAGAAGGAGCTGGGCGAGCTTGTCGCGGGTCGCTGCGGCTGCCGACAGCTCGGCGGTGAGCCGGTCCTCCGCGGACTCGGCACTGCGGCTGACATCGGTCGTCACCAGCACCGCGAAGCTGACCACGGCGTCGCCGATCTCGGCGAGCAGCTGCTCGACGGCGGCCCCCACCGGGGCGGGGAACAGCGGATCCGGCTCCCGTTCCTTGGCGAGGTCGGTCAGGGTGCGCGCCAGCACCCGCAGGACGACCGTGCAGATCTCCAGGGTGTCCAGGCCCGTGCGCAGCACGACCCGGTGCAGCAGCCCCTCCCGCACGCGCGGATTGAGCTTCAGGCTGTCCTCGGCCCGCTGGAGGGCCGCGTCGACCTCGACGACGTCGAAGTCGAGTTCCCGTGCCTCGTGGAGCCGGGCCGCCGCGGCCTCCGCCGGGGTGTGGCCCGCGGCCTCCTCGCCGACGCGGATCATCAGCCGCCGCATCCGCCGGGCCAGGTCCTCGATGGACTCACCGGCGGCCTCCACCCACACCGGGGGAGCGAGCAGCAGGTTGAAGCCGAGCCCGACGACCGCGCCGATCAGCGTCTCCAGGACCCGGTCCCACGCCGTGTCGCCGACCCTGGTCACCCCGAGCACCAGCATCGCGCTGATCGCCACCTCGGGCACGAACTCGCTGACCCGCACCGCGTGTCCCACCGCGAGCGAGGCCAGGATGATCAGGGCGAGACTCCACCAGGTGAGGCCCACGAGGACACTGAAACCGATGGCGATGACGACACCGGCGATCACCGAGTTCACCCGTCGGATGCCCGTGACCAGGGTGGAGTAGAGGGTCACCTGCACGACGAGGAGGGCGGTCAGGGGTGCCGTCAGGGGCGCCGCCTCCGAACTGAGCTGCAGCGCCACCGCGTAGGCCACCGTGGCGGCCCCAGCAGACCGCACCGCCTGCACGATCACCGGGTCCTGCCGCCATTGGGCGACCCTCGTGCCGATCAGGTCCCACACCTCACGTACGTCTCGCATCCTTGCGCTGTTCCCCTTCCACGGCTCCACCGAACTCCCGACCGGGGACGGCAGTCCCCCGGGTGACCAGGGAGGAGTGCGGGCGGCCCGCGGACCTGCTCAGTCGTACAGCTTGTCCAGGAACGAGGAGAGATTGCCCACCGTCCGGGCTATCTGCTGCTCCGTGGTGAGGCTCTCCTCGAAGCGGCTCCCCGTGTCGAGCGCCTTCCTGCCGCGTACGTACAGCGAACACGCCAGGTCGGCGCACATGTACAGCCCCACGGAGTTGCCCTCGCGCCCGGCCGCGCCCGCCTTCCGCGCCGTCATCAACGAGACACCGCCGCCCCGGTGGGTCGTCAGGCACAGCGAGCACATGCTCCGGTGCAGAAAGCCGCGCCGCTCGGTCGGGAGACGCAGGGTGACACCGGCCGGCCGTCCCGCCCGCTCCGTCACGAGGTAGCTCCGGTCGGGCGCGCCCGGATCCCGCCAGCCGAGGAAGTCCAGATCGTCCCACGGCCGTCGCTCCAGATCGCGTGGCAGGAAGATCCGCTTCGCCTCGCCCTTGGAACAGTTGACGAACGAGCCGCGGATGTCCTGCTCGGTGAGGGGCTTCACGGGTTCCTCCAGGGAGAGTCGCGTCCAGTAAACTAGGGGCACTAGGTTTTCACCTAAGGTACTCGGCCCTCTGGCGGGAGGCCAATGGATTTGGGAGAGTGTGAGGGTCGCACTGTTGTGCGGCCGGATGTGACGAGGGGGACCTGGGTGGACGAGGGAGAGCGGGCGCGGCTCGTCCTGGCGGCGGCGGGGCTGGCGCCCGGACGTCTCACCGAGCGGCGGCCGCTCGGCGGCGGCACGTACAACACGGTGGAGGAACTGCGCCTGACCGACGGCACCCGGCTGATCCTCAAGATCCCCCCGCCGTCCACGACTCCCCGTCTGGCCTACGAGAGCGAACTCCTCGGCGCCGAGGCGGAGTTCTGCCGGGCCGCCACGGCCGTCGGCGTCCCCGCGCCCCAGGTGGTCGCCGCGGCCCTCGACGAGTCGGCCCCGGCCGGCCGGTATCTCCTGCTCACCCACTGCCCCGGCGGCGACTGGGGCGACCTGGAGCCCGCCCAGTCGGGCCCGGTGCGGCGAGAGCTGGGCGGGCTGGTGGCCCGCCTCCACCGCGTGACCGGCCCCGGCTTCGGCTACCCGTCCGGCACGTTCGGTCCCCTCGCCGCCGACTGGCGCACCGCCTTCACCGCGATCTACGACGGGGTGCTCGCCGACGCCCGCCGCTTCCGGGCCTGGCTGCCCCTGCCCGTGGACGAGGTGGCCCGCACGGCGCGGGCCGCGTACGACGCCCTCGACGAGGTGACCGTGCCGCGCCTGGTCCACTTCGACCTGTGGCCGGGCAACATCCTCGTCGAACACGGGCAGACGCCCCGCGTCGGTGGCCTGATCGACGGTGAGCGCATGTTCTGGGGCGACCCGGTCGCCGACTTCGTCTCGCTCGCGCTGCTCGACGACATCCGGCAGGACGACGACTTCCTGACGGGCTATCGAGAGGCCGGTGGCGAGATCGGTTTCACGCCGTCCGTCCGCCGTCGCTACGCCCTGTACCGCAGCTACCTCTACCTGATCATGCTGGTCGAGGTGGTGCCGCGCGCCCTGGACGACGGCGACGTCGCCTGGCGACGCGAGGAGGTGGCGCCGCGGCTAGCGGCGGCGCTGGAGGAGCTGCGCGCCCTGTCCTGACGGCGCGGACCACGCCACCCCTGGTTTGTGCCGATCACACCGTGGTACCCGCGTGCGGCGCACACCGGAACAGGAACACGTGCGGCGCACCACCGGAGCGGGAAGGAGACGCCGTGACCGATCACCGACTGGAGGGTCCCGGCGAGCACCCGGAGCCCGTACCGAGGGACATGCCCGACCAACAGGCGCACGAGGGCGAGGACCCCTGGGAGGTGGCTCCGACGCGCGCCGGTGACGGCGCGCGGGAGGAGGACGCGTCAGGGGACGGCGACGCCGACGTTCCCGACACGGACGAGGCCGGTACCGGCCGCCAGGGTGAGACACGGTCGGACGCCGTCCACCCCGAACAGCCCGTACCCGACGAGCCCTCCGGCTGACAGGCTCCGGCGCGGGCCGACACCTTTCGTCAGCAGCCGTCGCAGAGGTCCCGCAGAACTCGGCGCCTCCCCGGTGGGACCCGGGGAGGCGCCGTCATGTGCGGGAGTCCGTGCAGCGGACGGCGGCCTCAGCCGACCTTCCGCCCCCGGAGCGGTTCGGTGTCCGCCCCGGCGCCCTGCCGCAGCCCCTCCAGGAACTCCTCCAGCACCTCGACCGCCGTGCGCTCCGGCCGCCAGCGCAGCTCGTCACGGGCCTTGGAGCAGTCCATCAGCGGCAGCCGCAGCACCGCGTCGAAGAGGTGCGGTGAGGCGGGCAGCAGCCGCAGGTTCCAGGCGGCGGCGACCGCGGAGCGGACCGCGGCCCGGGGCAGTTTGACCGGACGGGAACCCAGCACCTCGCTGAGCAGCGCCGCGTCCACGGGCGACTCCGCCGCGAGGTTGAAGGCGCCGCGGGCGTCGCCGTGCAGCGCCAGCCGGTAGGCCCGGGCGGCGTCGTCGGTGTGCAGGGTCTGCACCCTCAGCCCGGGGATGTCGGGCAGGAACGGCAGCAGTTCCGGCCGCGCGAGCGGCCCCGGCAGGAACCGCCCGCCGAAGATGCGGCGCTGCTCGCTCGCCGACTCGCGTTTGAAGAGGAACGCGGGCCGCATCCGCACCACCCGCACCCCGGGATGCTCGTGCTCGAAGGAGTCCAGGGCGCGCTCCAGATACGCCTTCTCCCGGCAGTACGCGGCGTCCGGCCAGCCGTGGGTCGGCCACGACTCGTCCACCGCGCGGTCCTTCGGCCCCGGCGAGTAGGCGCCGACCGACGAGGCGTGGATCAGCGTGGGCACCTTGGCCGCCGCGACCGCCTCGAAGACCCGGATGCTGCCCAGCACATTGGTCCGCCAGGTCGAGGCCGGGTCGTGCGTCGGCTGGAACGCCCAGGCGAGATGGACGACCGCGTCCGCCGCCTCGAACTCCTTCACCAGATCGGTCTGCTCGTCTCCCAGGTCCACGGCCGACCAGTCCGTCTTCGCCGGTGCCATGTCGGGGACCCGGCGTGCCAGCCCCCGTACCTCATCGACCCGCTCGTCCTCGGCGAGCAGCCGCACCAGACTCGTCCCCACATTGCCGGTGGCTCCCGTGACCACGACCCTGCCGCCGGATTCTCCGTTCACCGCTGACTCCTCTCGTGCGCTTCGTCCCTCCAGGGCCGCCCACGAGTACCCGGGCCCCGCGGAAGCACGCGGTCATGACCGGACACACCGTCCGGCCGGTCGAGCACATCGGCGCGGTCCGGTGGAACCCGGCGCGCGAACGGCACGGAACGAGCCGGAGCAAGAGGAAAGCCCCGACCGGGACGGGGGAATCGCGGTCGGGGCGGTCTGTGTGTGGGTGCGGACGGCGGTCGCCTCTCGGCGAAAGGCTCCACAGGGCTTCAGCCGAACGATCGTCCCTGTGGGCAAAGGTGAGGCCCGGGGACACTGTCCCATCCACACCCACGGTTGGTTCAACGGGAAAGTACCAGGGGGTGTTCCCTACGTATCCGGACATTGCCGGTGATCTACGTCACGTCCCCCAGGGCTCGCCGGAGCGTCTGTCGCCAGGTCATTCCCCCCGTCCGAGCGGTGGCCCGAGCGGACTCTCCTCCAGTGCGGCCAGCAGATGGGCCGGGTTGCGGAACACCGCCTCCGCGCCGGCCGCCTCCAGCTCGACCCTCGGGACACCGCCGCAGAGCACCGCCACACAGCGCACCCCCGCCCGGACGCCCGCCCGCATGTCCCAGACCGTGTCCCCGACGAACACCGACTCCTCGGCCCGCGCGCCCGCCAGCTCCAGGGCCTGCTCGACCGGATCCGGCGCGGGCTTCCCCTCGGCCACGTCGTCCGCGCTCGTCGTCGCCGTGATGGCGTCGTCGGCCCCGATCGCCCGCCGCAGCGCGGCCAGCTCCGGCCCGCTCGCCGAGGTCGCCAGCACCACGCTCCAGCCCCGCCCGGCGAGCCGCCGCAGCAGCCGGCCGGCGTCCGGCAGCGCGGGCAGGCGGTCGAAGTACGTCCCGTACAACGCCTTGTGCGCCGCGCTCAGCGCGTCCTTCTCCTGCGGATCACGCTCCTCACCCAGCAGATGCGTGATCAGATCCCCGGACGGCAGCCCCACCGCCCGGTGCACGTCGTGCATGGCCACCTGATGGCCGCCCTGCCGGAACGCCTCCCACCAGGCGACGACATGCAGATGATTGGTGTCGACGAGGGTCCCGTCGACATCGAAGACAGCAGCCCTGCTCATCGGCTCACCTTCCCGGTCCTGGAACATTTCTGCGAATCCCCCCGTGTACGCGCCCCGGACGGGCGCGGCCTAGGCACCCGTCGCCCCCACCCGGCCGGGCACCTTCCGGTCCCGCGCCCACCCCAGCACCTCCTCGACGCCCCAGGTGGTCACCACCCGCTCCGCCGGTACGCCGCACTCCTCGGCCCGGGCACATCCGTGCTGCTGCCACGTCAACTGCCCCGGCGCGTGCGCGTCCGTGTCGATGGAGAACAGCGCCCCCGCCTCGACGGCGGCCCGCACCAGCCGCCGGGGCGGATCCAGCCGCTCCGGCCGGGAGTTGATCTCCACCGCCGTCCCCGTCTCCGCGCACGCCGCGAACACCGCCTCCGCGTCGAACTCCGACTCGGGCCGCCCCCGCCCCGTGACGAGCCGCCCCGTGCAGTGCCCCAGCACGTCCGAGTGCGGGTCGCGGACGGCGGTGACCATCCGCCGGGTCATCGCCCGCGCGTCCATCCGCAGCTTGGAGTGCACGGACACCACCACCACGTCGAGCCGCTCCAGCAGCTCGGGCTCCTGGTCCAGCGAACCGTCGTCGAGGATGTCGCACTCGATGCCCGTGAGCAGCCGGAACGGCGCCCACGTCTCGTTCAGCGCGGCCACCACGTCGAGCTGCTCGCGCAGCCGCTCCGGGGACAGGCCCCGGGCGACGGTCAGCCGGGGGGAGTGGTCCGTGAGCACCGCCCACTCGTGGCCGAGGCGCGCGGCGGTCCGGCCCATCTCCTCGATCGGGCTGCCGCCGTCCGACCAGTTCGAGTGCACATGGCAGTCGCCCCTGATCAGCGCCCTCAGCTCCGCGCCCGCGCCGCCCTCCGTGAGTGGGGCCTCGGCCCCCTGCTCCAGCTTGCGCAGATAGTCCGGCACCTCACCGGCCAGCGCCTCGCGCGCCACCTGCGCGGTCCTGGGCCCGACTCCCTTCAGCGACTCCAGCGAGCCCGCCGCCGCCCGCTCGGCCAGCTCGTCCGCCGACAGCGCCCCGAGGACGGCCGCGGCCGTCCGGAACGCGCGTACGCGATAGGTGGGGGCCCGGTCCCGCTCCAGCAGGAAAACGATCCGGTCCAGGGCCTCGACGGGATCCATGGCACCTCCAGCCTTCCGCTTCCAGCGTCGCCCAGTCCCCGGGTACCCGCACGGCGGCCGGAACCGCTCTACGCTGTGGACATGACCGAAAGCGCGAGCCCCTACATTTCCCACCCCCGGGTCATGGTGCTCGGGGTGCAGCCCGGTACACCGCCGTTCCGGATCGTGGAGATCGACGGCCAGGTGGTCGGCGAGGCGAAGACGTTGACGGACGTCCTCCAGGCCGCGGCGGCCTACGGAGTCGTCGTCCACGACCTGGACGACCCCGATCAGGTCCGCTGGGTCGGCGGCGACAAACTCACTTGGAGGCCGCGCTAGCACTCCCGCGACGGCGGCCCACTCGCAGACGCTGTGCCCAGGCGCGGCCGGACGCCGTCCTCCGTCGTGCGGTCGGGGCCGGTGCGGCCTCGGGCTCGCGCGGGGCCCGGGCGTGCACCGCCCGGCCGAGCCGCCGGCCCAGCAGCAGATAGCCCAGCAGCGCGCCCGTCGTGTTGAGGATGACGTCGTCGATGTCGAACGCGCGTCCGGTGACGAGCGCGCCCTGCACCAGCTCGACCAGCAGCATCACCACCGCGGTCAGCGCGGGCACCCGCAGCAGGCCGCGTGCCCCGGGCGCCAGCACCGGCAGCAGGAAGCCGAACGGCACGCCCAGCAGGATGTTCCCGCCGACCTGCTTGAGCGCGTCGCGCGGGTCGGGGTGGTGCCAGTAGAGCTGCAGCGAGCTGCCAGGAGTGAGGTTGCTGTGAGTGAGCACCTCCGACGCCGGGGACGGCTGGAGGGTGAGTCCGGCCAGTACCACGCCGAACGCCACCATGGCCACGAAGGCCAGCGCCATCGCCAGCAGCCGCAGGAGCAGCGGGAGCGGCCGTCGGTCGTGCGCGGACGCCGGCGAACGGCGGCCGCGCGTCGTGGAACCGGAACGTGACGTGGTGCCGGCCATGCGACCCTCCCGATGTCAACTGCCTTCTGTCCCCAAGCTGTTACCCCTGAAGCCGCCCTCGATTCCCACCAGGCCGGCCGGTGCGGGAAGCCGTCCGCCGAACCCCGCGGGTTTGCCCCCGCCCGCCCTGGGCACTCCGGGCGGGGAGTGACAGGGACCCGCTCCCGTTCGAGGGGTGCCGGGGAGGCGCCCGGGAGCGGCAGGGCGAGGGAGGGCGCGGACGTACGGAGGCGGCGGTCGGGCCGACGTACGACGCGCCCTCCCCGGTACCGGGAAGGGCGCGGACCCGCGGTCCCCGTCGGGACGCCTCGGATGCCGTGGGGGCACCTCGGGACCCACGGGTCACTTCAGGTCCCGCCGGCCGCCTCAGGACCCGTACGTCACCTTCACCTCCTTGAAGCCGAGGGACTTCAGGAGTCCTTCGAGCATGTCGGTGGTGTTGGCCTCGGCGCGGTCCGTGAGCCTGCTGTCCTTCGCGGCGTCGCCGATGTGCTTGACGGCCAGGCGCTGCACGGCCTGTTCGCCGTTGGGGTTGTCGGAGAACATGTCGCCGAGCCGGTCGAGCAGCCCGCGCTGCTTGGAGACGGCGTAGGAGTGCTCGGTGTCGAGGGCGGGCTTGCCCAGCCGCGCGTGCGGGAGGTTGATGGTGGCCGACGTGCGGTCCTCGTCGACCTTCACGTCGTCGTCGCCGACCTTGCCGAGGTCGACATAGGCATCGACGGTGCCCGCACCGACGTAGAGGGTGCGGGTGCCGCGGATCGCGTCGGGCAGGTACTTGGCGTCCTTCTCCAGGTCCACGACCACCTGGAAGTTGCCCGAGGCGGCGTCGTAGCGGCTCATGTCCTGGATGGACTTCAGGAGTGTGGGCCCCGAGCGGTCGTGCTCCTCGGTGCCGAACACGTCCTTCAGTCCCCCGAAGACCAGCATCCGCAGCGCGGCCAGCAGCACCACGATGAGGATGACCACGGCGGCGAGCAGCTTGACCCAGCCGGGCAGACGGGTGCGCTTGATGGACGTCGTCATTCGACGGCCCTCCTTCCTCTTTCAACGAATGCCCTCGAAGGCCGTGGGGGAACGCGGAGTTGGTGATTGTCCGTAATCGTCCGCAGCCCGTCCGGCGCGGCCGTCCGGGCGGCCGTATCCCATCGGCGTACGCGGGCCGGCCAGTAGCATGAGCCGCGCAACCCGTAATGATCATGTTCCTGCGAGGAGCCGACCGTGCGTGACATCGCCGTCTTCACCGGCAGCGCCCACCCCGAGCTCGCGGACGAGGTGTGCGCGCACCTGGGGGTCCCGCTGAGCCCGTCCCGGGTCAGCCGCTTCGCGAACGACTGTCTTGAGGTCCAGCTCCAGGCCAACTGTCGGGAGAAGGACGTGTTCCTGGTGCAGCCGCTGGTCGCGCCGGTTCAAGAGCATCTCGTCGAGCTGCTGCTGATGTGCGACGCGGCGCGCGGCGCCTCGGCCGGCCGGATCACCGTGGTCATGCCGCACTACTCGTACGCCCGCTCCGACAAGAAGGACGCGCCGCGGATCTCCATCGGCGGCCGGCTGGTCGCCGATCTGATGGTGTCGGCGGGCGCCGGCCGCGTCCTCGCCATGACCCTGCACTCACCGCAGGTGCACGGCTTCTTCTCGGTGCCGGTCGATCATCTGCACGCGCTGCGCGAGCTGGCGGCCCACTTCCGGCAGTACGACCTGTCGCGTACGACGGTCGTCTCGCCGGACCTGGGCAACGCCAAGGAGGCGGCGGCGTTCGCGCGGATGATCGGGGCGCAGGTCGCGGCGGGGGCCAAGCAGCGGTTCGCGGACGACCGGGTGAGCATCAACTCGGTGATCGGCGAGGTCGCCGGGCGGGATGTGATCGTCCTCGACGACGAGATCGCCAAGGGCAGTACCGTCATCGAACTGCTGGAGCGGTTGCGTGAGTTGGGGCCGCGTTCGATCCGGGTGGCGTGCACGCACGGGCTGTTCGCGGCGGGTGCCCTCAAGAGGCTGAGCGCGCAGCCGGACATCCTGGAGATCGTGTGCACCAACACCGTGCCCGTCCCCGTGGAGGAGCACACCGACAAGCTCAGGATCCTGTCCATCGCCCCCGCGCTCGCGGAGGCCGTGCGCCGCATCCACAACGGCGAGTCCGTCAGCGCCCTGTTCGACGCGCCGGGGGAGTGACCGGGAGGGGGAGGGTCACCCCGGGGAAGGGGTGGGCGGCGGCGGGGTCATAACGTGCCGGTCGCGGCCTCGGGCTGCTCCAGGGCGGCCTCCAGGGTGGGGGCGGGCGGGAGCAGCCGGGCCAGGCCGGTGACCTTGAGGACGCGCAGGGTGAGCGGGTGGGTGCAGACCAGCCGCAGTTCGCCGTCACGGTCGAGCACCCGCTGCCGGGCCCGGTAGAGCAGCCGCAGGCCCGAGCAGTCGAAGAACTCGACGTGCCGCAGGTCGATCACGATCCGGGCGCCGGGGCCGCTCGTCGCCGCGTCGAGGTGCGGGATGATCTCCACGGCCGCCGCGATGTCGATCTCACCATGGAGTTCGAGCACGGTACGGCCGCGGTCCGTGCGGACGCGCAGGTGCCCGGTCGCGGGCGGTGTGGGGTCGCTCGACACGACGGCATCGCCTCCAACCGGACGGAATGTGGACGGACATGAGGGCAGGCCGAGGGCAACACCCGTCCCTGCTCTGCAAGTTACCCCCGTCAGGGTGAATTTCAGCATGTTCGATTGACATATGTCTTTGATTTCTCAGGCAATCTGTCCCGAGTTTCGCGCGGAGCGCTCTACGACAGGGCGTGCCAGGCCTTGGACAGCGCCTGTCTGAACTGGTCGGCCTGGTGCGCGGTGAGGTCGCTGATCATGCGTTCCTCCAGCTCGCGCACGGGCTCGGCGTAGCGGGTGAGCAGCTCGCGCGCCTCGTCGGTCAGCAGGATCAGCAGCTCGCGCCGGTTGCGCGGATTGCGTTCCCGGCGCACGAGGCCCCGGTTCTCCAGGCTGCGCACGAGGTCCGCGGTGGACTGGGCGGTCACGAACGAGTCGCGGGCGAGCTGGGCGGCCGAGAGTCCGTCGTGCCGCTCCAGGACGGTCAGGGAGGTGTACTGCAGGGCCGTGATCCCGGCCGGCCGGACCAGCTCGTCCAGGTGCGAGCGGACAATCAGCTCGACCTGCTTGACCATGTAGAGGAGGGAGGGGGGTGCCTTGGTGCCGACCATGGGGTCAGCGTAGGGCATTGACAGGAAACCTGTGTGTAATGAGACTGCGAACCAACAGGATTCCTGTTTGTTGAAGATTTGGCGATCAGTGCCGGGCAGGCGCTGAGCAGAGCTGGATCAAGGCTGGATCAAGGCTGAGGAGTGGGCAATGACGACCACCTTCGAGAGCGGGCCCGGACGGCTGTTCATCGGTGGACAGTGGCTCGACGCGACCGACGGGGCACGCACCGACGTGATCGACCCGTCCACGGGCCAGGTGGTCACGACGGTCGCGGAGGCGGGCGCCGCCGATGTCGACGCCGCCGTGCGCGCCGCGCGTGAGGCGTTCGACAGCGGCACGTGGTCCGGGCTGAGCGGCCGCGAGCGCGGCCGGATCCTGCACCGCGTGGCCGAGCTGATCCGGGAGAACGCCGACGACATCGCGGCCCTGGAGAGCCGTGACGTCGGCAAGCCCATCACCCTGGCCCACGCCGTCGACGTGACGAACGCGGCCAACGACTACGAGTACTACGCCTCCCTCGCCTGGTCCCTGGACGGCTCCGCCCGCGACGTCCCCGACAACCGCCTCGCCTACACCAGGCGCGGGCCGATCGGTGTGGTCGGCGCGATCACCCCGTTCAACTTCCCGCTGATCCTGGCCGGTTCCAAGATCGCTCCCGCGCTGGCGGCCGGCAACACGATCGTGCACAAGCCCGCCGAGGAGACCCCGCTCAGCGCCCTCTACATGGCGGACCTCCTGCAGCGGGCCGGCGTCCCGGACGGCGTCTTCAACGTGGTCACCGGCACCGGCCCGGTCGCCGGCGAGGCGCTGCTGCGCAACCCCGGCGTCGACAAGATCGCCTTCACCGGTTCCACCGCGACCGGGCGGCACGCGGCGAGCGTCGCCGGCGAGGGCCTGAAGCAGGTCACCATGGAGCTCGGCGGCAACGCCGCACACCTCGTCTTCGAGGACGCCGACATCGAGAAGGCCATCGGCGCCATCATCAAGGGCTTCGTCTTCAACACCGGCCAGTTCTGCATGGGCGGCCCCCGTCTGCTGGTCGCCCGGTCGGTCCACGACACCGTGCTCGGGATCCTCGCCGAGGCGGTGCCCGGCGTGCCGATCGGCGACCCCCGGCAGCCCGAGACGGTCATCGGCCCGATGGCGGGCGAACGGCACCTGAAGAAGGTCGAGGAGTACGTCGAACTGGCCCGCAAGGAGGGCGGCCGGATCGTGTGCGGCGGCGAGCGCCTGGACCTGAACGGCGGCTACTACTACAAGCCCACCGTCATCGCCGACCTCGCCAACGACTCCCGGGTCGTCCAGGAGGAGGTCTTCGGGCCGGTCCTCACCGTGCAGCCCTTCGACTCCGAGGACGAGGCCGTCGAGCTGGCCAACTCCACGCCGTACGGCCTGGCCTCCGGCATCCAGACCACCAGCCTCACCCGCGCCCACCGCGTCGCCGCCCGGCTCCAGGCGGGCATCGTCTGGGTCAACGACTGGCCGATGCTCGACCCCGCCGTGCCCTTCGGAGGCGTGAAGGCCTCCGGCTTCGGCCGCGAGTACGGCCCCGAGGCCCTGGAGTCCTACACCAAGGTCAAGTCCGTCGTCGTCTCGCTCGACTGAGCGCACCCCCGGAAGCGAAGGAGTTCACGAGCATGTCCATCACCACACGCGCCGCCGTGGTCGAGTCCGGTGGCGCCCCCTTCACCCTCTCCGACGTCGTCCTCGACGATCCGGCGCCGGGCGAGGTCCTGGTCCGGATGGTCGCCGCCGGGCTGTGTCACACCGACCTGGGGGTCGCGAGCGGCGGGCTGCCCTTCCCGCTGCCCGGCGTCCTCGGCCACGAGGGCGCGGGTGTCGTGGAGGCCGTCGGCCCGGGCGTCACCTCCGTCGTCCCCGGCGATCACGTCGTGCTGTCGTTCACCTCGTGCGGCACCTGCGGGAACTGCCGGGACGGGCACCCGGCGTACTGCGCCACCTGGCTGCCGCTGAACCTGATCGGCGGCCGCCGCGCCGACGGCAGCGGCACCATCAGCCGCGACGGGCAGGAGCTGGGCGGCCACTTCTTCGGCCAGTCCTCCTTCGCGGAGCGTGCCCTGGTCGACGAGCGCGGTCTCGTCAAGGTCGACCCGGACGTCCCCCTGGACTCCATCGCCCCGCTCGGGTGCGGCGTCCAGACCGGTGTCGGCGCCGTCTGGAACGTGCTGGAGCCCCGCGCGGGCAGCACCCTCGTGGTCCTCGGCGCCGGGGCTGTCGGCCTCTCCGCCGTGATGGCGGCGGCCCTCACCCCCGCGACCACCGTCATCGCCGTCGACAAGGTCGGTGAGCGGCTGGACCTGGCCAAGGAGCTGGGCGCCACCCACACGGTGAACGCGGGCGAGGTCGCCGACATCACCGAGGCGGTCATGGAGATCACCGGCGGCCGGGGTGCCGACGGCGTCGTCGAGACCACCGGCAGCGTCTTCGTGCTCCGCAAGGGCGTCGACGCCCTCGCCGCGCGCGGCACCCTCGTCATCGTCGGCGCCCCGCCGTTCGGCACCGAGGTCTCCCTCGACGTCAACGGCATGCTCGGCGGCAAGCGCGTCGTCGGACTCACCCTCGGCGACAACGAGATCCAGACCGCCATCCCGGTCCTCGTCCAGCTGGTGAAGGAGGGCAAGCTCCCGCTCGACCGGCTGATCAGCCGCTACAAGTTCGAGGACATCGGTCAGGCGGTCGCCGACATGAGCGGCGGCAGGAGCATCAAGCCCGTGCTGACCTTCTGACGGGTTCCGGCGTCCCGAGGAGCCATCTTCCGCCGGGGTACGTCCTCCCCGCGTGACCCCGGCCCTGGGGGTGATCCGCTCACCGGATCACCCCACAGGGCCGTCGCCCGTTCGGCGGGTGTGGTGTCACCTGCTGCGGTGCAGGGCGACCAGCAGCTGCCACGCCTGGTCGGCGATCTCCTGGGGGGTGCCGTCGAGGAGGCCGTGCAGCCAGTCCGCGAGCACTCCGGCGAAGGTGGCCGCCACGGCCGAGGCCACCAGCGGGGCGTCCGCGGCCCCCGCCAGCTCGCGTTCGCGGAGGCTGTAGGCGCGCAGGTCCCGGTGCAGGACCAGGCCGAGCGGCCCGCCGCCGCCCGGCGCCAACAGGGCGCGGTACAGGGCCGCGTGCGGGGCCAGGCCGGCGAAGAACTCCGGCAGCGCCGCCGGCGCCCGCACCGGGTCGGGGCGCCCCCGCCAGGCGTGCAGCGCCTCCACCGCCTCCCGTACGACATCGGCGCAGGCGTCGACGGCCAGCGCCTCCAGGTCCGGGTAGTGCACGTAGAACGTGGCCCGGCCGACCCCCGCCCGGCGGGCCAGCGCGGTCACGCCGATCTCGTGCAAGGGGTGCGTGGCGCACTCGTCGAGCAGGGCCCTGCGCAGTTTGGCCCGGGTGCGGGCGGTCCGGGGGTCCTCGGTGGGCCGGGGTTCCTCCGGGGTCATCCCGCGACGAGGACGGCGGCCAGGGCGAGCGCGCCGGGGAGGGCCTGGGCGACGAGGATGCGGCGGTTGGCGGTGGCGGCGCCGTAGACGCCGGCGACGATCACACAGGCCAGGAAGAAGATCTGGACCCGGTACCCGGTCGGGTCACCGGCGATCAGGCCCCACACCAGACCGGCGGCGAGGAAGCCGTTGTAGAGCCCCTGGTTGGCGGCCATCGCCGCGGTGCGCTTGGCCATCTCCGCGTCCATGCCGTGGAAGGACATCCCCTGCTTCTTCTGCCACAGGAACATCTCCATCACCAGGATGTACGCGTGCAGCAGGGCCACCAGCGCGACCAGCACGTTCGCCAGGATCTCCATGGTCAACCGTCTCCGTAGCTCACTCGAACTTCCGAACTTCTTGGACAGGTGTCCACTATAACTGGACGCCTGTCCAGGAAGTCCACCGGGTGAACCTGTGACCACCGCCACGGTGATGTCCGACCCGGGCGCCGGGTTCGCGTCCATGAGCGACCAAGAGGTGATCGTGCGGCGCGCCCGCACCGAGGACATACCGGGGATCGTCGTCTCCAGCTCCCGGCTGTTCGCCGAGGACGGCGGGGAGCGGGACCCCGGCCTGAACGTGGACTGGCCGCGCGAGTACGGCGCCGAAGCCTTCGCGGCCGTCCAACGGGACCCCGGCCGCCTGCTGCTCGCCGCGCTGCACGGCGACGAGGTGGTGGGGCATCTGTCGGGGGCGACGGCCGGTGCCTCCGCCATGCGGCCCGTCGTGTCGGCCACCCTCATGGCGCTCCACGTCCGGCCGGAGTACCGGCGCGGCCGGGTCGGGGCCCGGCTGGTCGACGGCTTTCTCGCGTGGGCGCGCGAGCGCGGTGCGGCGTATGCGGAGGTGACCGCCTCGGCGGCCAACGCGGACGGCACCCGGTTCCACGAAAGGGAGTTGTTCCGGCCCCAGGCGCTCACGCTGCGGCTGAATCTGTAGCCGGCGGGTACCCGGGGAGCGTATGGGCGGCGGCGGACCGTCCCCCGCGCCCGGGATCCCGTACGGAGGAGACATGGCACTGGTACAGGCGGGCCTGGTGGTGCTGGACTGCGCCGAGCCGGAGAAACTCGCGGTGTTCTACAAGGAGCTGCTCGACGCCGAGGAGACGGACGCCACCGCCAACCGCGTGGAGATCGAGGCGGCCTGCGGCGCCCGGATGGCGTTCCGCCGGGACGTCAACGCCACCCCGCCCAGCTGGCCCCGCCCCGAGAACTCCCTCCAGGCCCACCTGGACTTCTACGTCGACGACCTCGACGAGGCCGAGCGGCGGATCGTCTCGCTCGGCGGGCGTCCGGTGGACACCAAGGAGCCGGCCGGGCCGTTCGAGGAGCGCGGTTACTCCGACCCGGCCGGTCACTCCTTCACCCTGCGCCGCGAACACCCCACGGCCCCGAAACAGGGCTGACGTGTCCGGGGCGGGCCCGGTGACCCCGTCCGCGGGTCACCGGACCTGCCCGGCCGTCAGTCCCGGCCGCCCTTCTCGGTGGCCGGCCACACCCCGGTGGACCGCTCGATGGCCTTCGCCCCCGTGCGGTCCACCGCGCTGCGCACGACGGCGAAGATCGCGCCCTGCACGGCCGCCGCGAGCAGCACCTCGCCCCAGCCGCGGTCCCGGTCCAGCGCGTCGGGCGCGTCGTCCTCGTGCCGGATCAGCTTCCAGGTCTTGCGGAACGCCAGCGAGGCCAGCGCGCCGCCCGCCCAGCCGAGGGCGAAGCCCAGCGGCTGGTAGGCGAGCGGGAGCTTCTTCTTCTTGGACATCTGCTCCTCCTTCTTGCGTGCGGTGATGTCGTGGTCAGGGACGACCCTGCGGGGCCACGACCTCGGCGGCGGGCACCGGCCCGGGGGCCGTCCCGTCGCCGAACGGGCGGCCGCCGAGGTCCTCGCGGCCGTGGGGCGTGAGCCACCCCGTCAGATCGGGCCCCAGCGGCACCACGGCGGTCGGGTTGATGCCCGTGTGCACCTGGTAGTAGTGCCGCTTGATGTGGTCGAAGTCGACGGTGTCGCCGAACCCGGGGGTCTGGAAGAGATCACGGGCGTACGCCCACAGCACCCGGTCCTCCGTCAGCTTCCGGCGGTTGCACTTGAAGTGACCGTGGTAGACGGGGTCGAAACGCACCAGCGTCGTGAACAGCCGGATGTCCGCCTCCGTGATCGTCTCCCCGACGAGGTAGCGCTGCCGGGACAGCCGGTCCGACAACGCCTCCAGCCGCCGGAACACCGCGGCACAGGCCTCCTCGTACTCCTGCTGCCCGGTGGCGAAGCCCGCCCGGTACACGCCGTTGTTGACGTCCTCGTACACCTCGGCCATGACGGTGTCGATCTCGTCGCGCAGCGCCCGCGGGTACAGGTCCGGCGCGCCCTCGCGGTGCAGGGCCGTCCACTCGGTGGCGAGGTCGAGCGTGAGCCGCTGGTAGTCGTTGGTGACCAGCTCCCCGCTCGGCACGTCCACGAGCGCGGGGACGCTGACCCCGCCCGGGTAGTCGCTCTCCCGGGCGTCGTACGCCTCCTTCAGGAACCGGATGCCGAGGACCGGGTCGCGGCCCTCCGGGTCCAGCGTGAACCGCCAGCTGCGGTCGTCCTGGATCGGGTCGGCGACGGCCATCGACAGCGCGTCCTCCAGGCCCAGCAGCCGCCGGGAGATCACCGCCCGGCTCGCCCAGGGGCAGGCCCGGCTGACGACCAGCCGGTAGCGGCCCGCCTCCACGGGCCGGCCGTCCCGGCCGTCGGCGGTGACACGGTCCGTGAAGTGGCTCCTGGACCGCTTGAACGGTTCCCTCCCGTACGCCTCGTTGCCCTCGCCGACACTCATGCCGTCCGACCTCCCGGTCCGTCCGGATACGTATGCCCTGAGGAGAGTTCCCCGAATTCCGCGACACCCACGGTGTGACTGCGACGGGCCGGGGCAAGCGGCGAACGTGACATGGACACCAGCAGACACGGAGACGACGGACGACCGGGGCGGGGCGGCGCTCCAAGGGCCGGGGACCCATGACGAGAGCAAGGCGCGGGAGGACCGCAGGACGCGGATCACCGTCCTCGTCGCCCTCGGGGCCAACCTGGTGATCGCGGTGGCCAAGACCGTCGGCGGACTGCTCGCCGGATCACCGGCGCTGCTGTCGGAGGCCGCCCACTCGGTCGCCGACAGCCTGAACGAGGTCTTCCTCCTCGCCGCGCTGCGCCGCAGCCGCCGCCCCGCCGACAGCCGGCACCCCTTCGGCTACGGCAAGGAGCGCTTCTTCTGGTCGCTGCTCGCCGCCGTCGGCATCTTCGTGATGGGCGGCTGCTTCTCCTTCTACCAGGCGGTCCACGCCCTGACGTCCGAGAGCGCGGAGTCCTACGACGGGTATGTCGCCGGCATCGCCGTCCTCGGCGTGGCCCTGCTCTCCGAGGGCGCCTCGCTGCTCCGCGCCCTGCACCAGGTGCGCGGCCAGGGCGGTGTCGGCGGGCTCCGGGACCCGGCGCTGCGCACGGTCGTCGCCGAGGACGGCACGGCGGTGCTCGGTGTGACCCTCGCGATCGCCGGGATGGCCCTGCACATGGTGACCGGCCAGGTCGTCTGGGAGGCCTCCGCCTCGTTCGCGATCGGGGCGCTGCTGGTGTACGTGGCCTACTGGCTCGGGCGGGACGCCCGCGAACAGCTCATCGGGGTAGCCGCCGACGACGAGGCCAGCCGGAAGATCCGTGCCCTGCTGGCGGCACAGCCCGAGATCGACAGCGTCGAGGGCCTGCTCACCATGCAGCTCGGCCTGGACTCGACCCTGGTGGCCGCCCGGGTCGACCTCGTCCCCGGCCTCGACAGCGAGGAGGTCGAGCTGGTCGCCGTGCGCATCAAGGCCTCCATCGCCCACATCGTCCCCGAGGCCGACCAGATCTTCCTCGACGTGACGGAGCGGACGGGGCCGGGGGAGCGGGCAGGGGAAAGCCCCGCCGCGACGGGGGAACGCGGCGGGGCCTGAGACCCGGGTGCCCGGTGCGCGGGCGGTCATGCGGGCGGGTCGAAGTATTTTCCCCGCGCCGGCCGGTGCCCGCGGCGCCGCTCACCTCGGGCGGGGCGCCCGGCGGCCGTCAGCCCGCCGCGGGCTCCAGCACGAAGACGGGGATCTCCCGGTCGGTCTTCCTCTGGTAGTCCGCGTACGGCGGATACGCGGCGACCGCGCGCTCCCACCACTGGGTCTTCTCGTCCCCGGTGACCTCCCGCGCGGTCAGTTCCTGCCGCGCGGGTCCGTCCTGCAGCTCCACCAGCGGATCGGACTTGAGGTTGTGGTACCAGACCGGGTGCTTGGGCGCGCCGCCCTGCGAGGCCACGACCGCGTACCGCCCCTCGTGCTCCACCCGCATCAGCGGCGTCTTGCGGAGCTTGCCGCTCCGTGCGCCGCGCGTGGTGAGCACGATGACCGGCAGGCCCGTGTCCCGCAATGTGGTCCCCCGGGTCCCGCCCGAGCTCTCGTACAACTCGACCTGCTCGCGCACCCACTGCGTCGGGCTGGGCTCGTACTCGCCCTCTAGTGGCATGGCATCCGTCCCTTGTCGTCGTGTCCGGGCTGCTCCCCGCGTTCAACACGGGCCGCTCCCGGTTTCATCCTCCTCGCGCCGCACGGGCACGGGATCCGCCCGCCTTCCGCACCGTTCACCCACCGGACGGCGGCAGCAGCATGAGCACGGCCAGGACCGCGATCACGGCACTGGACAGCAGACCCGTCACCAGGCGCCCCCGGTGTCCGGTCAGGGCCCGGCCGAGCAGGGCGCCGCCGCCCGCGAGCAGCAGCTGCCAGCTCGCGGAGGCGAGGAACGCGGCGAGCACGAACACCCCCTGTTCCAGGGGACTGACGGCGTCCGTGGCGCGGCTGCCGAGCACGAGCGCGGCGAAGTAGACGACGGTGGTGGGGTTGAGGAGGGTGATGCCCAGGAGGGCGACGTAGGCGCGGGCCGGGCTCACCGGGTCCCGCTGTGTGCGGATGGTGAGCCGTCCGGCGCGGTACTGGCGCAGGGCCGTCACCGCGCCGCGTGCCGCCAGGACCAGGAGCACCAGGGCGGAGACCCAGCGCAGGGGTGCCAGCACCGGCTGGAGGGCGGCGGCGAGGGCCGTACCGCCGAGGGCGGCGAGCAGGGCGTACAGGCCGTCGGCCGTCGCCACGCCGAGCGCGGCGCAGGCGCCGGTCCGCAGGGACGTACGGGCGGTGAGGGAGACGAGATAGGTCGCGACCGCTCCGACCGGGACGGCGATGCCATAGCCGGCCAGCAGTCCGGCGACCAGCGCGGCCGTCATGACCGGGGCGGTGTCGGTCCCCACGGTCGGCCGGACTGCTGCTGGCCCCGCACCGGCGAGGCGGTGGCGAAGGTCAGGGGCAGGGAGGCGTCGATGGTGTGCATGCGCAGATCGTCGGGCCGGGGGCGGCGTCCCCGCAATCCCTTTACCGCGGGCTCTTGACCAGGGTTCCCCGTCTGCCTACTTTGTTTGCATCCAAACGATATGAGGGGGGCGGACGGGTGGACGCCACGAGCGCGCCGTCCGCGCGGGCCTCACGCCTTCGGACGCCGTCCACTGCGGCGGGGCGCGGGCTCGGCGCCGTTCAGCAGCGCGCGGCGGCGGTCCTCACCGTGCTCCTCGACCTGCAGCACGACACTGCGCAGTCCCTCCGCGAGGCTCCTGCACTCGGTGTCGCTGAGCTGCCCGGTGACGAAGGTCTCCTCCTCGTTGAAGGCCGGGAACACCCGGCGCATCAGCTCCTCGCCCTGGTCGGTGAGGGCCAGCAGCACCAGCCGTCCGTCCGTCGGATGGGCAGCCCGCCGCACCAGCCCACGGGACTCCAGCGTGCGGGCCACCCCCGTGAGCGTGCCCTTGGAGATGCCCGCCTCCTCGGCCACGTGCCGGGTCTCGGACTCGCCCCACACCCACACCACCCACAGCACCACGAACGCCGTCCACGTCAGGTCGGAGCCGCGCAGCACGGAGTTCTCCAGGTGCTGCCGCACCGCCGAGGCGGCCCGGTAGATGTTCGCCACGGCCGCCATCTGGTCCCGGCGGATGGAGAAGTCCCCCAGTTTCGCCGCGGCGAGCTTCTCGGCTTCGGTGATGGATCGCTGGCCGGGCACGGGGGCTCCTCGAATCGTCGGTGCGGACAGGTCGATGGTTCGGTCATTCGGCATCAAAATTGTACGGAGGAGAAGGAAACCGCCATGAGCACCACCCCCCGCATGCTGCTGGTCCTCAGCGAGAACTGGACCCTCACCGGAGGCCGGGCCGACCTGCCCGCCGCCGTACGGTGGGCCCGTGAGGCCGAGGACGCCGGGTTCGACTCCGTCATGGTGAGCGAACACATCGTGCTCGGCCCCGACGCCGCCGCCGACGGCATCATGGGCAACCCCCGCGACTACGCCCTCCCCGGCAACCAGGACCCCTACACCCCCTGGCCCAACTCCCTGCTGCTGCTCGCCTCCATCGCCTCCGTCACCGAGCGCCTGCGCCTGGCCGCCGCGGCCGTCCTCGCCCCGCTGCGCCACCCCCTGCTGATGGCCCGCGAGCTGGGCACCCTCGACCTGCTGAGCGAGGGACGGCTGCTGGTGCAGCCCACGGTCAGCTGGAGCAGGGACGAGTACGACGCGCTCGGCGTGCCCTTCGGCGCCCGCGGCCGGCTGCTCGACGAACACCTGGCGGTCTGGGCGAAGGCATGGGGACCGTCCCCGATCTCCCACGACAGCGAGCACTACCCCTTCCGGGACGTCTACTTCGAGCCCAAGGCATACCGCCCCGAGGGCCCGCGGCTGTGGTTCGGCGGACAGCGCCTGCACGGCCCCGTACTGCGCCGGCTCGTCCGCCACGGCCACGGCTACCACCCCCTCGGACGGCCCACCCCGGACGACCTGAAGGCGCTCGCCGAGGCGATGACCGCCGTCGGACGGAACGCCGCCGACCTGGAGATGATCGGCGGCACCCAGGCCGTCTTCCCCGACGACCACGCCCCGGCGGACCTCGGCGCGGCCCTCGCCTCGATACCCGAGCAGCTGGAACAGGGCTTCACGACCTTCTGCGTCAAGCCCAACCAGTTCATCGACGACCCCGACGGCGTGGGCGCCTTCTGCAAGGAGGTCATGCGCCGGGTGGAGGCACTGACCGGCTGAGGACACGGCATGGGGCCGGTGCAGCGCATCGCGCCACCGGCCCCACGCACGCACACCGCCGCTCAGCGCTCGAAGACGACCCCGCCGTCGAACACCGTCATCTCCACCCGGACCTCCGTGATCTCGTGCGGGTCGAGGTCCAGCAGCGGCCGGTCCAGGACGCACAGGTCGGCCACCTTGCCCACCTCCACGGACCCCTTCCACGTCTCGGCGAAGTCCTGCCGAGCCGGGTTGATCGTGTACGCCCGCAGCGCCTCGGCGAGCTCCACGCGCTGTTCCGGACCACTGACCCGGCCGCTGGCCTTCGACTCGCGCAGCAGCATCCCGGCGACGCCCTGTCGCCAGTCGGGCTCGGTGATCGGCGCGTCCGAACTGGCGCACACCGCGAGCCCCGCGTCGAAGGCCGAGCGCGCGGGCCACTGGTACGCCGACCGCTCCGAGCCCACGACGTCCGCCATCAGGTCGGAGATCGTCCACTTGATGGCCGGGTTCATGTTCACGCCGTAGCCGTGCGCGGCCAGCCGGGCGAGGCTGCCGGCGCCGATGAAGTCGCCGTGGATGACGTAGTGCCGGGCGTCGTCGCGCGGCACCGCCTCCTGCGCCGCCACGAACGCGTCCACCACCAGGTCGATGGCCCGGTCACCGGTGACATGGACGCCCACCTGGTAACCGGCCTCATGGGCGACCCGGACCATGTCGAACAGCTCGTCGACCTGGAGATCGGGCGTGCGCCCGTGCACACACAGGGAGCCGTGGCCGCCGTCGAGGTAGGGCTCGTTCATCCAGGCCGTACGGTTCGGGGGCACCCCGTCGGCGAAGATCTTCACCCCGATGGCGTTCAGCAGCCGGGGGTCCGCGGACTCGGGGCGGTGGAGCTCGGCGAGGCCCTTGCGGACGTCGTCGGCGGAGCCGCCGATCGGCGCGGGCAGCAGCAGGACGCTGACCCGGGCGTGCAGCGCGCCGGCCGTGGCCAGTTCGGCGTACGCGGTCCAGTTGTCGGTGCTCAGCCCGCCGAACAGGGTCTCGGAGCCGCCGGGGCCGAGGCCCGGCTCGGTGTAACTGGTGATGCCGCGCGCGTGGAGTTCGGCGACGACGTTCCGGATGGCCCGGCGGCGCTGGGCGACCGTGGGGGAGGGCAGGGCGGCCTGCAGCAGGGCGCCGGCGGCCTCGCGCAGAATGCCGGTGGGCGAGCCGTCGTCGTCACGGTCGATGACTCCGCCGTCGGGCGGCGTGGTACCGGCGTCGATCCCGCAGCGGCGCAGGGCCTCGCTGTTGGCCCACACCATGTGCTGCGAGAAGTCGGTCAGACAGACGGGGTGGCCGGGTGCCACCGCGTCCAGGTCGGCGCGGTGAGGAAAGCGGCCCGGCTCGGCGAGGCACTCGGCGAGATAACCGGGATCCCAGCCCAGGCCGACGATCCACTCGCCGGGCGCCGCGGCCCGCGCCGCCGCGCCCACCACCTCGGCGATCCCGGCGATCGAACCGACCGCCGGATAGCCGACGTCGAGGGCGAACGGCGGCTTGGACAGGCCGTACGCGGCGCCGTGCAGATGCGAGTCGTTGATGCCCGGCAGAACGGTCCGCCCGGCCAGCTCGACGATCCTCGTCGCCGGTCCGGCCAGCGCGCGCATCTCGGCGTCCGTGCCGACCGCGACGATCTCCCGGCCGCGCACGGCCACACCCTCGGCGACCGTGAATCCGGCGTCGACGGTGATGACCTGACCGCCGGTCAGGACGAGGGTGGGGGAAGTGTCGCTCACGAGGACCTCTCCGAGGTGTCTTGGTGCGGGTGTGAAGGAGGGAACGGGTGCGGGGCGGCACACCCGGGGACGACGGTCACCGAATCGTCCGTGGGCCGAAGTAGGCGAGCGCGGCGCCCGCCACCAGGGCCACGCCCTGAGCCATCTGCTGCCAGAACGTCGGCACGCTCAGCAGTGTCAGCCCGTTCTGCAGGCAACCCAGGAACAGCACGCCGAGCAGTACCCCGAGAACCGAACCGGAGCCGCCGCTCAGCGCGACCCCGCCCAGCAGCACCGCCGTGAGCACGGTCAGTTCGAAACCCGTGCCCGAGGTGCCCGCGACCACGCTGTCCAGCACGGACGCCTTGATCGCCCCGGCCAGCGCGGCGGCCGTACCCGTGACGACGAACAGCGCGAACGGCGTACGGCGGACGTCGATGCCGGAGAGGTACGCGGCCTCCCGGTTGACCCCGATCGCGAACACGTGCCGTCCGGTCGGCGTGTACGCCAGGAACAGCGCCCCGGCGGCCAGGACGGCGGCGGCGACGACCACGGGCGCCGCGATCCCGGCGATCCGCGCCCCGCCCAGCCAGGCGAAACCGTCGCCGAAGCCGCTGAGGGGCAGCGGGAACAGCTGCTGGGCGAGGCCCCGCACGGCCGCCAGCATGCCCAGCGTCACGATGAACGGGGACAGCCCCAGATAGCAGCAGAGCACCCCGTTCACGGCGCCGACCGCCGCGCCGACGGCCAGCGCCCCGAGGACGGCGACCACGGGTGACTGGGCCTGCTCGCCCGCGAGCCAGCCGGCCGTGAGGGCGCCGAGCGCCAGCGTCGAGCCGACGGACAGGTCCAGATAGCCGCTGATGACCAGCAGGGCCAGGGGGACGGCGACGATCGCGAGGGCGGCCGCGTCGGTGGCGATCCCGCGCAGGTTGCCGGGGTCGAGGAAGCTGCCGGTGGACAGCTGGAACACCAGCACCAGCAGGGCGAGGACGACGATCAGGGGATTGCGTCGCACGGTCGCCAGGCCGTGCGCGGCCAGCGCGCGCGGGCCGGGGGCGACGCGCTCGGCGGCGGTCACGGTGGTCATGCTGCTCCTTCGTGGGACGGGGCGGGGGACGCGGTGGGATCGCCGTCCTGGCTGTGGTCCGGACCCCGTGCCGCCGGTCCCGCGTCGTGGACGGCGGCCAGCAGGGACTCCTCGGTGAGGCCGGCGCCGGAGAGCTCGGCGACGACCCGGCCCCGGTCGACCACCAGACAGCGGTGGGCGAGAACGGCCGCCTCCTCCGGATCGCTGGAGGCGAACAGCACGGCCGTGCCGCGCTCGGCGGCGAGCGAGGAGACGACGTCGTAGATCTCCTGGCGGGCGCCGACGTCGACGCCCTGGGTCGGCTCGTCGAGGAGCAGGACGTCGACGGCGCGCGCCTCGTTGATCCAGCGGCCGAGCAGCAGCTTCTGCTGGTTGCCGCCGGAGAACGCCGAGGCCGGGAGCCCCGGCCGCGCCGGCCGCAGCCCGACGGCCCCGGCGAGCGCGCCGAACACCCGCCGCTCGGTGCCGAGCGCGCGCACCCCGCGCCGGGCGAGTGTCCGCACGCTCGGCAGCAGCACGTTGTCCTGGGCGCTCAGGCCCGCGAACAGCCCCTGCGCCCGCCGGTCGGCCGGTACGAGCGCGATGCCCGCGGCCAGCGCGTCGGCGGGACGGGACGCGGAGACGGCCCGCTCGCCGACCCGGACCGACCCGCCGGACGCGCGGCGCCTGCCGAACAGGGTCTCCAGCACCCGCGTACGCCCGGACCCGATGAGCCCGTACAGCCCGACGATCTCCCCCTCGGCGACCGTCAGGTCGACCGGGCCGAAGCCGGGGCCGCGCAGCTCGCGGACGGTGAGGCGGGCGGGCCGGGCAGGGCCCCGCCGCCCCGGAACGGCGACGTCGGCACCCCCACCCGCAGCCGTCGTCGCGCCGGCCGCCCGCCCGCCCGTGATCGCCGCCACCAGGTCGCGGCGGTGGTGACTCCCGGTCGCCGCGTGGTGGGCGACCCGGCCGTCGCGGAGCACGGTCACCGCGTCGGCCAGACGTTCGACCTCCGCCAGGAGGTGGGTGACGTAGACGATGGCGAGGCCCTGGGTGCGCAGGTCCTCCACCCGGGTGGCGAGGGCGTCGCTCTCGGTGCCGGAGAGGGCGGCCGTCGGCTCGTCCAGGACCAGGACCGAGGCGCTGCGGCTGAGCGCCTTGGCGATCTCGACCAACTGCTTCTGCCCCATGGGCAGTTCAGCCACCCGGTCGCGCGGTGAGCAGCTCGCGGCGACCCGGTCGAGGAGTTCGGCGGCCACCTTCTCCTGGGCCCGGCGGTCGATCCGGCCGTGCCGGGTCCACTCCTGGCCGAGGAAGATGTTCTCGGCGACGGTCAGCGAGTCCACGACGCTGAGCGTCTGGAAGATGATCGCCACCCCGGCCGCGATCGACTCGCGCGGACTGAGCCGGGTGTACGGGACACCTCCCACCTCGATCGTCCCGGCGTCCGGCGGGAACGCCCCGCCGAGGCACTTGATCAGCGTGGACTTGCCGGCGCCGTTGTGCCCGAGCAGGGCGTGCACCTGCCCGGCGGGCACGGTCAGGTCCACCCCGTCCAGCGCCCGCACCCCGCCGAAGGACTTGCTCAGGGAGCTGATCCGCAGGTTCGGCGGGTTCGCCGCTCCCGCCGCCCCGTGGCTGCCGTTCGTGTCGGACATCGCGCGGCCCTACCCGTTCTGGGCGAGCAGCGCGTCGATCTCCGCCGTGTCGCCGCGCTGGACCAGCTTCACCGGCACGTCGACGCTCGGGTCCGCCTTCCCGGCGGCGACCGCGAGCGGGACGTCGACGATGGCGTTGGAGATGTCCAGCGGGGCGAGGGCGGCGGAGGCCCGGTAGAACGTGCCCTGCTTGATGGCGAGGAGGGAGGGGGCCGAACCGTCCTGGCCGCCGACGAACGTCTTCCGGTCGCCGTTCTTGCGTCCGGCCTGCTGCAGCGCCTTGAACCCGCCGTACGCCGCCGCGTCCGTGACGCCGAGGATGATGTTCAGGTCGGGGTGCTTGGCGAGCAGCGCGGTGGACTTCGACAGACCCGTGTCGGGGTCGATGGCCTGTTCCTGCGCCACCACGTCGACCCCGGGCGCGAGCTTGGTGAACGCGTCGATCATGCCCTTGGTGCGCTCCCGGCCCAGGTCGATCGTGTTGTCGACCAGGAACGCGATCTTCCCCTTCCCGTTCAGCGCCTCGGCGGCCCACTTCGCCGCCGACTCACCGAGCAGCGTGCCGCTCTCGCGGAAGCTGAACCGGATGTCGGCGCTCTGGCTCTCCAGCGTCCCGCCGTACGTCACCCAGATCAGGCCGGCGTCCAGGGCGGCCTTGGCGATCGCCTCGGTGGCCTCGAAGACCATCGGGAACGACACGATGGCCTGCGTCTTCTGTGTGACCCAGGCGTTGAGGTTGCTGGCCTGCGTGTCGGGGTTGCTCGCGTCGCTCGTCGTCAGCAGCTTGACGTCGTGCTTCTTCGCGGCGGCCGTCGACAGCTTCACGAGGGTGCTGTAGAGCGGGATCTGGGTGAAGGGGTAGTCGAGGCCGATCTGGGTGAGTTTGCGGGTGGAGGGGGACGCGCCCGCCGCCTTCGCCGAACCGGAGCCGCTCTCCGGGGCGCTGCAGCCCGTGGCGGCCAGCCCGGTCGCGGTGAGGGCGCCGGCGGACCAGGCGAGGAACTGCCTGCGTGAGGCCGGGGTGACGGTGAGGGGGCGTCTGCTCATGGCGGGGATCTCCAAGGGTGGCGGGGCCCGCCGACGGCGGGCGACATGCTGTGCCGAACAGGAAAGACCCCGGCGCCCCGCCCCACCATCCGTACAAATACCGAGTGCGCGCGGCGGGCGAGGGGGCGGTCGCGTGGGTCACGGGTCCGGTGCGTGCCTTGTCCACCTGTCGGAGCCGCTCTATCGTTAGGGCTCAAACGACCTGATCGGTCTCGGGGCGGCCCCGGGAGGCTCGCATGCTCACCCACCACCAGCTCGCCGCCGCCGCCCGCATCGGCATGCTCACCCGTGAACGCGACACCGCCTCCGCCTGCGCCGAGGCCCTCCACGAACTCGGCCGCGCCCTGCCCCTCGACGCCGCCACCCTCCTGGAGATCGACCCGATCACCGGCACCCACGTCCAGGTCGCGGGCCTCGGCTACGACGCCGACGTGTCCGCCGCCCTGGCCGCCGAGTTCGTCGCCACCCCCTGGTACGCCAACGTCCTGCGCAGCGAGATACCGCCGTCCATCTGCGAGGACGTCGAGGACCCGGGCGAGCGCTACCGCGACGGCTGGTTCTACGCCGAACGCATGCGCCCGGCCGGCGTCCGCGACGCGGTCACCGGCGCCCTGCGGCACCACGGCCGCCTCGTCGGCCTGATCACCCTCTCCACCGCGACCCCCGACGCCTACGACACCGGCACCCGCCACCTGCTGGCCTCCCTGTTGCCGGCCCTCGGCGTCCTCGCCGACCCCACCGCGCACGCGGGCGCCCTCCCCGACCTCCCGGCGGACGGCGGGGTGAGCCTGTCCGTCGGTGACGACCTCCTCGAACTCCCCGGCCGGGACCCCGCCCTGGTCCTCCGGGACACCGAGTTCCGCCGTCTCGTGCGCGCCTTCGCCGACTCGGGCGGCACCCGGTTGCGCCTGCTCTGGCCCGTCGGCCCCGACTGGTACCGGGTCACCGTCCGCCGCCACACGCTCGGTTCGGCGGTCGTCCGCCGGGCCGTCCTCGTGCACGAGATGCCCGCCCCGCTGCCGTACGGGCTCAGTCCGCGGGAGCTGGAGGTGCTCACCCGGGCGGCCACCGGCATGACCAACCAGGCCATCGCCCAGGCGCTGTTCCTGTCCCCGCGCACCGTGCACACCCACGTCGAGCATCTGCTGCGCAAGACCGGCGCCGCCTCCCGCGCCGAGGCCACGGCCCTCGCCGTACGCGACGGACTGCTCCGGCCGACCGCCGAGGACGTCGAACGTTTCGTCGAGGGACCGCCCGGACGGTGATCCGGTGTGGGTAGGGTCGACGGGTGACTGCCACCGCGAACACGGCCGGCGCCCGCTCCGGACGGGGCGGGGCACCCTTCCTCTACGTCGTCGTCTGTGCCGCCGGCATCGCCGTGGAGGTCAGCAAGCTGATCACCGCCGCGCAGGAGCGGGACTGGGAGGTCGGGGTCATCGCGACGCCCGTCGCCCTGGGCGGGTTCTTCGACACGGCGGCGGTCGAGGCGCAGACCGGCCGCCCGATCCGTTCCGCCTGGCGTCGGCCGGGCGACCCGCGCCCCTTCCCGCCGCCGGACGCCGTCGTGGTCGCGCCCGCCACCTTCAACACCGTCAACAAGTGGGCCGCTGGCCTGGCCGACACCCTCGCGGTCGGCACCCTGTGCGAGGCGTCCGGCCTCGGTGTCCCCCTCGCCGTCCTGCCCTGCGTGGCCGACGCGCTCGCCGCCCATCCGGCCTACCGCGCGAGCCTCGAGCGGCTGCGCGGCATGGGCGTCCGGTTCGGTGATCCCTACGCCGGTGAGGGCGACGGGGACGGCGGGCGCGGGGAGTTCCACTGGGAACGGGCGCTGGACCTGCTGGAGCCGGGCGACAGGCCCCAGGAAACGCCTCTCCCACGGTGAGGTCCGCCGCCGTGCCCAGCGGCAGCCAGCGGAAGGAGTCCCGCACCGGGCCCGGTGCCCCGGCCAGGGTTTGTTCGGCCGCCGCCCGGCCTTCGCGGAAGTGGGGCCCCCACCCCTCGTAGTGCACCGGCACGACGGTACGGGGACGCAGCAGCCGGCACACCTCCACGGCGTCGGCGGCGGTCATCGTGTAGCGGAGCGGGCCGGACGCCGGGCGTACACGGTTCCCTTCCGAACGGGGCCGGGACGGCCGAGGAGCCACCCGGGGGGAGGGCAAGGGCCGTCATGCGCGGGACCGCCCGGTGCAGAGCGTCCGTTCCGCCCCGGTGCTCCTTCAACCGAACGGTTGAACGGGCCGGCGGCTTCCGGACGACGCGCGGCGGGGTCCGCCGGTCACAGACTTACCGTGCCGCCGCAGCGGCACCGCCGTACGAGCCCCGCCCCGAAAGGACCTCTCCCCCCATGGCCAGCAGTCTCAGCAGGCGACGCGTCCTCACCACCGGAGCGGGCGCCGCGCTCGGCGGCCTCGTCGCGACCGGCGCCGCCACCGCGTCGGCGGCCGGCTCCCGCACCCCCGCGCCGGGCGCCGAGGAGACCCGCTCCCTCGACGAGCTGTACCGCGACGCGGTCGCCGAGGGCGGCAGGCTCGTCATCTACGCGGGCGGCGACACCGCCGGCCAGCAGGACTTCACCGCCCAGGCGTTCCGTACCCGCTTCCCGGACATCGACCTGAAGATGATCGTGGACTACAGCAAGTACCACGACGTCCGCGTCGACAACCAGCTCGCGACCGGCACCCTGGTCCCCGACCTCGTGCAGCTCCAGACACTGCAGGACTTCACCCGCTGGAAGAGCCAGGGCAAGCTGCTGCCCTACAGGCCGGCCGGATTCTCCAAGCTGTACAAGGACTTCCGCGACCCCCAGGGCGCCTGGACGGCCATCCAGGTCATCGCCTTCAGCTACATGTACGGCGTCGACGCCGTCGCCGGGAACGCGCCCAGGTCCCCGAAGGAACTGGTCGACCCGCGCTGGAAGAACGCCATCGCCTCCTCCTTCCCGCACGACGACGACGCGGTGCTCTACCTGTTCTCCCTCTATCAGCAGGCCTACGGCTGGGACTGGATCGCGAAGTTCGCCGCCCAGCAGCCGCAGTTCAACCGCGGTTCGCACACCCCGGGTGTCGCGGTCAACGGCGGGCAGAAGGCCATCGGCGTCGGCGGCTCCGGCTCGCTGACCGCACCCTCGACCGCCCCGACCCGCTTCGCGGTGGCCGAGGGGCACCCCTTCATGGCCTGGGGCCAGCGCGCCGCGATCCTCAGGAAGGCCGCCCACCCCACCGCCGCCAAGCTGTACCTCAACTGGTCGCTGTCCACCGAGCGGCAGCAGGGCTCCTTCAACGGCTGGTCCGTCCGCACCGACGTCACCCTCGCCGGCGGTCTCAAGCCCGTCTGGACCTACCGCGACGCCCACCTCGACGGCTTCCCCCGGTTCATGGAGGACCGCGCCGCCGTGGAGCGCTGGAAGCAGACCTTCGCCCTGTACTTCGGCGAGGTCGAGGGCGACCCGACGCCGGGCTTCCTGGGGCTGCACCCCGGACGGTGAACTGCCCGCCGGGCACGGCGCATTCCTTTACCCCGGTCACACGTGTCACGCTCTACACTCGGCGGGCCCCGTGCCCGTCCGGACCGTCGCAGAGGGAATCGCCGCCGTGCCCGCCATCGCCGTGCCCGCCATCGCCGTCCCCGCCTTCGTACGCCGAGATCCGCTGTCGCCGAGCCGGCTGCCGGACCTGCTGTTCCTCACCGTCGTCATCGGCGGTGTGGTCAGCCTCGTCGACCGGAACTCCGCGCTCTGCTGGGAACTGGTCCCGCTCATCATGGTGCTGGCGGTCGGGTACGTGGGCGGGCTCGCCCTCTGGGACCGGCTGGGACGACGGGGCCGGCCGCTGTGGCTCGGCTCGCTGCTGACACTGTGGTGCTGGATCTCCTGGGTGACGCCCCCGCAGGTCGCCACCGCCTACACCTGGCTGGCACTGCCGCTGGCGATCCTCGCCCTGCGCGTGTTCACGGGCCGTACGGGGGTCGCCGCCGTCGCCGGGGTCACCGGGCTGCTCGTCCCGCTGATCGCCCACGCCTCCGGAACCCTCCACCCCGAACTGGTCGTCCCGCCGGCCGTCGCGCTCTGGGTCACCGTCGCCCTCTACCGCGCCCAGCAGCGGCTGCTCGGCGAACTGCGGCGCACCCGGGCCGAGTTGGCCAGGGGGCAGCGCGAGGCAGGCCGGCTCGCCGAGCGCGCCCGGATCGCCCGGGACCTGCACGACACACTCGCCCAGGAACTCGCCGGCAGCCGCATGCTTCTCCAGGCCGCCGACCGCGACTGGGACCGCCGCCCCGACCTCGCCAGGACCCAGGTCCGCACGGTCACCGACGCCCTCGGCACCCATCTCGCCGAGACCCGCACCATCATCGGCGACCTCACCCCGCCCGCCCTGGAGCACGACGACCTCGCCACCGCCCTGCGCACCCTGTGCGCCCGCACCACGGCCACCCCCTCCCGGGTGGTGTTCCGCACCGCCGGCGAGCCGGGCGACCTGCCGTGCGAGCGGGCCGCCGCCCTGCTCCGCGTCGCCCAGGGCCTGCTCGCCAACGCCTGCGAACACGGCCGCGCCCGGCACGTCTGGGTCACCCTCGACCACCGCGACGACACGGCCGTCACCGTCGAGGTCCGGGACGACGGCGTGGGCTTCGACCCGCGGGCGACCGGCGCGCGACGGCCGGGCCGGGGCCTCGGCCTGCCCGCAGGCCGCGAACGCCTCGGCGCCCTCGGCGGCTCGCTCACCGTCCGCAGCGCACCCGGCCGCGGCACATCGGCCCGCGCCAGCCTCCCCGTGGGCGCCCTCGCCCTGGCGGGCCCGGCGAGCGAGCGGTGACCGCCCCCGGCGACACCTCCCTGCGCGTCCTGATCGTCGACGACCACCGGGTCGTACGCGCCGGCCTGCGCGCCCTCCTCACCGGTGAGCCCGGCTTCGACGTCGTCGGCGAGACCGGGGACGGCGAGGAGGCCGTACGGCTCGCCGCGCGGCTCGGCCCCGACGTGGTGCTGATGGACCTCCGCCTGACCGACGACACGGCCCCCGGACAGCGGGTCAGCGGCCTGGACGCGACCCGGCGGATCACCGCCGAGGCCCCCGGCAGCCGCGTCGTCGTGCTCACCGGCGCCGGCACCCAGGGCGACGTCGTCCGCGCGATGGAGGCCGGAGCCCGCGGCTACATCCTCAAGGCCGGCCCGCCCGAGGAACTCTTCCGGGCGGTGCGCGCCGCAGCCGCCGGCGGCATGGGCCTCGCCCCCGAGGCCGCCGGCCACCTCGCCGGTCACCTGGCCGACCCGGGGGCCGCCCTGAGCGAGCGGGAGATCGAGGTCGTACGGCTGCTGGCGCTGGGCCGCAGCAACCGGGCCATCGCCGCGGCCCTCCACCTCACCGAGGCCACGATCAAGACCCATCTGGTTCGCGTCTACCGCAAGCTCGGCACCGAGAACCGGGCGAGCACGGTCTCCGAGGCGGTACGGCGGGGGCTGCTCGAACTGGGCTGAACCGGTGCGTGGCCGCGGTTCAGTGGGCGCCCGCCGGCTCGAACTCCGTCCCGCACGGGCCCGCCCCCTCGCTCTCCGGCAGCGGGACCGGAGCGCCGCTCATCGTCAGTACGTCGTAGTACCGGCCGATGCGTTCGGTGGAACGGCCCACGTAATGGCCGATGAAGGAGCGCCGGAAGCGGTCGGTGGTGCGGTTGGGCTGGGAGCCGTGGACGAGGCTGCCGTTGAAGAAGAGGACGTCGCCCGGTGCCATGTCGACGGGCACGGCGGCCAGACCGGGCGGCGGCGGGACGTACTCCCGGACGAACGAGACCTCCGCGTCCGCTTCCTCCGGGCAGAACAGATCCATGCGGTGAGTGCCCGGCACGACCTCCAGCCCGCCGTTGGCGCGGTCGATCACATCGCAGGCGATCCAGGCCGCCACACAGGTCCCCGGCTCGACCCGCAGATAGAAGTTGTCCTGGTGCAGCGCCTGGCCCCGGGCCCCCGGCGGCTTGAAGTAGAACATGCTCTGCGCGGCCAGGACCTCCTCGCCCAGCAGCCCTTCGAGGATGTCCCGCAGCCGTGCGTCCAGGAGTACCCGCAGCGACAGCTCGTCGATGCGGTGCGGGTGCATCACCCGGGGGTGGGAGTCCAGCGGATCGGCCGGCCGGCCCGCCGCGGGCGGCCGGGGCCGGAAGTGCCCAGGGATCGGCCCGCCCTCCCGCAGGGCCGCGAACCGGTCGCACAGCTCCTCGATCTCGGCGGGCGAGAACAGCCCCCGCGCCACCACGAAGCCCTTCTCCTCGAACTCCGCCCTGCCCGTGCCTGCCATCCGTGTGTCCCTTCCCGGCGTCGTCGAACATGTCCCACGCTAGGTCCGAGCACCCTTGGGGAGGATGCCTGTGCGTGCTGACGACCTGTCCGTGACTGCTGCTCCCGCCGACCCGTCACCGCCCCCGGGCCAGATGATCATCGGCCGCTTCGACCGGCCCCCGCCCTACGCGGTGAACCGGCCGCGCGGCGCGGACAGCTGGCTGTTCACCTGGACCACGGGCGGCGCGGGCCTGCTGCGCCAGGGCTCGGCACGGACCCGGGCGGCCCCGGGCGACCTCGTGGTCCTCGGCCCTGGCGTACCCCAGCACTACGCGGTCGCGCCCGGCGCCGGACACTGGGCGTTCTGGTGGGCGCACTGCCAGCCCCGGGCGTCCTGGACGGCCTGGCTGCGCCCCTACGACACCGGGGACCGGCTGTACGCCCTCCCGTCGGCCCCCGGCGGCATCCGGGCACGGGCCGACGCGGCCTTCCGCCGGATGCTCGCCGACGCCCGCTGGACCGGCGAGGGCGTGCCGCCGACCGCCGGAGGCCCCTCGCCGGGCGACGCCTCCACCGAGGTCGCCGTGGCCCACGGCACGGCGGCCCGCGAACTCGCCCTGTGCTCCCTGGAGGAGGTGGTGCTGCTCACCGCCGCCCGCTCCGAGCCGCGCCCGTCGGGGGTGGACCCGAGGATCCGCAGGGCGCAGGACCTGATCGCCGCCGACCCCGGCGCCCCGCACACCGTCCGCTCCCTCGCCGAGTCCGTCGCCCTGTCCCCGTCCCGGTTCGCCCACCTCTTCACCGAGCAACTGGGGCACTCACCCATGCGCGTCCTCCACCACGCCCGCCTCCGTCACGCCGCCCGGCTGCTGGAGGCCACCGACCTGCCCGTGGAGCGCGTGGCCGGAGCCTCCGGGTTCGCCGGCCCGTCCCACTTCAGCAGGGCGTTCCGGCAGCGCTACGGGGTGCCGCCGGGGGAGTACCGGCAGGGTCTGCGGGACGACGTCGGCTGAGGACCCGCCTCGGCCGCGGGCGCGCTCAGCCCCCGAAGACCAGCAGTGACAGCCACAGCGCCACCACCGAGGAGAGCAGTGCCGCCGGGACGGTGAGCAGGCCGAGGCGGGTGAACTCGCCGAGGTCCACGTCGTCGTCGTGCCGGTGGACGATGCGGCGCCAGAGCAGGGTGGCCAGGGAGCCGGCGTAGGTGAGGTTCGGGCCGATGTTGACACCGAGCAGCACGGCGAGGACGGCGCCCGTGCCGAGCGGGGCGGCGAGGGGGACCAGGACCAGGACCGCCGGCAGGTTGTTGATGACGTTGGAGAGGACTGCGGCGAGGGCGGCGACACCGAGGAGGGCGAGCAGACCGGTACCGGACGGCATCACGCGGCCCAGCGCGTCGGCGAGGCCGTTGTCGACCACGGCGCGCACCACGATGCCGAGCGCCAGCACGAACGCCAGGAAGGGCAGCGAGACGGATCGCAGCAGCGCGACCGGGCCGGTGGTACGGCGCACGAGCGCGCGGACCGCCAGCACCACGGCCCCGGCCAGCGCCGCCCACACGGGCTCGATCCCGAGCACGGACGTCAGGACGAAACCGGCGAGTGTGCACAGGACGGTGACCAGCGCGAACATCGGCAGCTCGGGCGCCTCCACCGGCTCCTGGGGCGCGGGCGCGACGGCGTCCAGGTCGGTCGCGAAGAAACGCCGGAAGATCACGTACTCGGCGGCCACGGCCACCGCCCACGGCGCCGCCATCAGCAGCGCGAACCGGGTGAAGGTGAGCCCGCTCGCCGTGAACGCCAGCAGGTTGGTGAGGTTGGAGACGGGCAGCAGCAGCGAGGCCGTGTTCGACAGGTGCGCGGTGGCGTACACATGCGGCTTGGGGCGGGCGCCGAGGCGGGCCACCGTCGCGAACACCACCGGCGTGAGCAGGACGACCGTGGCGTCCAGGCTGAGCACCGCCGTGATGCCGGAGGCCAGCAGGAACGTCGAGCCCAGCAGCCGCCGGGGCCGGCCCGCCGAGGCCCGCGCCATCCACGCCCCGCACGCCTGGAACAGCCCCTCGTCGTCGCAGAGCTTGGCCAGCACGAGCACGGCGGCCAGGAAGCCGAGCACCGGGCCCAGCAGTTCGGCCTCGGCACGGGCGTGGTCGAGTGAGACGGCGCCCGCGGCGACGGCGATACCCGCGGCCGGGACGGCGACCACGGCCTCCGGCAGCCCGAACGGGCGCGCGACCGCACATCCGAGGACGACGACGAGCAGGACGACGGACAGGACCTCGGCGAGGGCGGTGTTCACGGCAGGGCTTTCGGGCGGTGAGTACGGCGGGGGTGTCGGGCGGTAAGTGGCGCGGAGACCTGTGCACCCTACAGCTGCAGGTCCCGACGGGACCGGGCGCGGCCCTGGGGTGAGGCCCTTCTCACGTGGCGCGCGGAGCCCGCCTCACTCCTCGGAGAGGGTCAGCTCCGCCCAGATCGTCTTGCCGTCCTCGGTGTGCCGGCTGCCCCAGCGCTGGGTCAGCTGGGCCACCAGCAGCAGGCCGCGCCCGCCCTCGTCGAACGTCTTGGCCCGGCGCAGGTGCGGGGCGGTGCCGCTGCCGTCCGACACCTCGCAGATCAGGGTGGTGTCGTCGTGGATCAGGCGCAGCTGGATCGGCGGGGCACCGTGCCGGATGGCGTTGGTGACCAGCTCGCTCACCACCAGCTCCGCCGTGAACGCCGACTCGCTGATGCCCCACAGCGCCATCTGCGTCAGCACGTACTGGCGGGTGCGGGCGACGAACGCGGGGTCGGCGGGTATCGACCAGGTCGCGACCTGTGCCGCCTGCAGTCCGCGCGTACGGGCCAGCAGCAGGGCCACGTCGTCGGGGGCGCCGTTCGCGGGCAGCAGGGAATGCACCACGCCCTGGCAGATGTCGTCCAGCGACCCCGTGCGGCCGGAGAGCGCCTCCGCCAGCAGCTCCTGGCCGGCGTCGATGTCCCGGTCGCGGGTCTCGATCAGACCGTCGGTGTAGAGGGCGATGACGGTGCCCTCGGGCAGCTCCAGCTCGGCGGACTCGAAGGGCAGTCCGCCGAGGCCCAGGGGCTGTCCCGACGGCACTTCCACCTCCATCGGCCGGCCGGCCGGGTCCAGCACGACCGGCGGCGGATGCCCGGCACGGGCGAACGTGCACCGGCGGGTCACCGGGTCGTAGACGGCGTACAGACAGGTGGCGCCCACCTCACCGGTCACGCCCTCGCTGCCGGCCTCCGCGGAGAGCCGTACGACGAGATCGTCGAGGTGGGTGAGCAGTTCGTCGGGGGCGAGGTCGACGTCGGCGAGGGTGCGGACGGCGGTGCGCAGCCGGCCCATGGTGGCGGAGGCCTGCACCCCGTGCCCGACGACGTCACCGACGACCATGGCGACCCGCATCCCGGACAGGGGAATGACGTCGAACCAGTCGCCGCCGACCCCGGCCTGCGCCGCCGGGAGGTACCGGGACGCCGCCTCCAGGGCGGGCATGCGGGGCAGGGTCTGCGGGAGGAGGCTGCGCTGGAGGGCCAGTGCGGTCTCGCGTTCACGGGAGTAGCGGCGGGCGTTGTCGATGCAGACGGCGGCCCGGGCCGTCACCTCCTCGGCGAGCAGTTCGTCGTCGGCGGTGTACGGGTCCAGCCGCTTGAAGCGGGTCAGGACGGCGACGCCCAGGGTCGTGCCGCGGGCCCGGATGGGCACCGACATGGTGGTGTGGACGCCCAGCTCCTTGACCCGCGCGCTGCGCAGCGGGTCCCAGGCCAGCCAGTCCGACAGGGTGTTCGCCGGGTCGCCCGCCACGATCGTGTGGCCGACGGACAGGGAGGCCGCCTGCGGGGAGGTGGCCGGGTAGACGTCCGTGCGTCCCACCTCGACCACCGCCTCGGGGCAGCCGGGGGTCACCGACTGGTGGGCGGCGCGACGGAGGGTGAACGGCGCGGAGAGCGGGCCCTCGTGCGGTTCGTCGCCGTGGTCGAGGGACTGCATGAGGTCGACGCTGACGAAGTCTGCGAGGACGGGGACGCACACGTCGGCCAGCTCCTGGGCGGTGCGCGTCACGTCGAGGGTGGTGCCGATGCGGATGCTGGCCTCGTTCACCAGCTGCAGCCGCTGCCGCGCCAGATACTGCTCGGTGATGTCGTGCCCGGTGACACAGACCCCGATCGGCGCGCCGGACTCGTCCGTCAGCGGTGCGATGGCGGCCGACCAGGCGTGGGCGCGCTGCTCGTCGGCGGCCCGCAGGAAGGTCTGTACGTCCTTGCGCCGGCCCAGGGCGAACACCTCGCGCAGGTGCTCCTCCAGCTTCTCGCCCTGCCGGCCGCCGATGATCTCGGACATGTGCAGGCCCCGGAGGTTGTCCTCGGGCATGCCCACGGCGTCCGCCATGACGTCGTTGATGCCGCGCAGCCGGAGCCGGTCGTCGAAGACGGCCATGGCGCACGGCGACTGGAACATGACGGCCGCCGCGAGCGGATCGTCCCGCCCCAGCGGGCCCGGATCGTCCAGCGGGCAGAGAACCAGCCAGCTGCCGTCACCGTCGCCGTTCGTCGCGCGCTGCTGGTGGGCGAGCAGCCACGCGGTCACCGTACGGCCGTCGCGGTGACGCAGTGTGAGCGTCCCGCTCCAGCTGCGGCTGCCGGGCGGAGGTGGGAGGAACGCGTCGCCCGGGGCCAGCAGCTCCTCGGCGGGGCGCCCCACGACGTCCGCGGCGGGCCAGCCCAGCAGGCGTCTCGCGCCCTCGTTCCACTCGACGATCGTGCCGTCGCCGTCCATGGCCGCCCGCGCCGTGGCGGCACCGTCCAGGGCATACGCAGGCGTGTCACCGTGCGTTACCTTGCGGCTCCTCATCGTCGCGAGTTCCATTTCGCCGGACCGAACGGGCTTACGGGTGAAATCCAGCCTATGCGCTCCGCAGGGAAAGCGGATGGGAAAACGTATCCTCGTGCGACCTGTCGTACCGGTGTTCGCCGAGAGGGGTGTGGGGGACTCCGGCGCCCCCGGGGCGCGGCGGTGGAGGCGGTGACGGACCCGACGGCCGGCCCCGCCGTCGCCCTGGCCGTGCACCGTACGGCTGGTGCGGGCGGACGGGCGGGCGTTCCCGTGCTGGGGCTGAACGCGGCTGCTGCCGCGCTGGGGGGACGGCTCGGCGTCTCGGCGTCATCGCGCCACGCAAGCTGCACCGGTCGCTCGCCGCCCGGCTGGAGGGTGGCCTTCGGCCGTGGCTGGGCGGTCGACTCCGCTGTCGTCCTGGTCGGGTCGTGAAGGGCGGCCTTCGGTCGTGGGCTTGGGGCCCGGTTCGGCTGTCGGCTGTGGTGTGGCGGTCGGTTGTGCTGTCGTCCTGGCAGGGCGATGAAGGGTGTGCTTCGGCCGCATCGGCAGCCCTAGCCCGACCGTCCACCGGGCGGTGCCGCGTGACCGCCGCGTCCACCGGCCGAAGCCCGTCCCCGCCTGCGCTCTCGGGGTCCATGACCGGCGACGCGATCGTCCCTCTCCAGGGCGGGACCCGGCACGCGCCGACGGGGTCGTCCCGTCCGCGGCGGGACTCCTCTCCGTCGGCCGGAGGATCCCGGTCCGGGACGAGACGAGACGAGACCCGTCTTCCGTCTGCGGGCGGGTCAGGACGCCGTATTTCGTCCGCAACCTACGCCGATCGCGCCCGGTGCCCCGCCCGCCCTCGGCGCGGCGATCGGCGCGGTGCCCCGCCCGGCATCCTCGCCGGGTCCCGTCGCCGCGCCGCGCGGCAGCCCGGTCGGCCTCGCGCCGACCGGCAGCCGACCGGGCGAGGCGTGCGACGAGGCCCGGACCGGGGGGCCTCCTCGCCGGTCGACCGCTCGCGCGGAGGGCGTCGCTTCGGCCGGGCGGGGGAGCGGAAGGGAAACCGGTTCCGTCCGGACCGTTGACGAGCCGTCATGTCTCTAACAGCATGGCCAGGGTCCAAATTTGGGAGCGCTCCCACATCCACGTCGTCTCCCGCGCCACCGTTCGTCCGTCACCGCTGCGCGCCCCCACCTCCCCCGAGGAGCCCAGACGTGAAACGACGCAGAACCAGCCTTCTCGCCCTCACGGCCCTCCTCGCGGCCGCGCTCACCGCGCTGCCCGGAGGCCCGGCCCAGGCCGATGAGGTCGAACAGGTCAAGAACGGAAGCTTCGACACCACCACCGCCCCCTGGTGGACGACCGGCAACGTCACCGCCGGCCTCACCGACGGCCGTCTGTGCGCCGACATCCCCGGCGGCACCACCAACCGCTGGGACGCGGCCGTCGGCCAGAACGACATCACCCTCGTCAAGGGCGAGTCGTACCGGTTCACCTTCTCCGCGTCCGGCACACCCCAGGGCAACGTCCTGAGGGCGATCGTCGGCCTGTCGGTGGACCCGTACGACACCTACTTCGAGGTGAGCCCGCAGCTGAACATCTCGGGCGACTCGTACACCTACACCTTCACCTCGCCCGTCGACACCACCCAGGCCCAGGTCGGCTTCCAGGTGGGCGGCAACGCGAACCCGTTCACCTTCTGCATGGACGACGTGTCCCTGCTCGGCGGGGTGCCGCCGGAGGTGTACGAGCCCGACACCGGGCCCCGGGTCCGCGTCAACCAGGTCGCCTATCTGCCCGCCGGACCCAAGAACGCCACCCTGGTCACCGACGCGACGGCGAAACTGCCCTGGCGGCTGAAGAGTGCGTCGGGCGCTGTCGTCGCCCACGGGCGGACCACACCCCGCGGGCTCGACGCCTCCTCGGGGCAGAAGGTCCACACCGTCGACTTCGGTGCCTACCGCAAGCGCGGGACCGGCTTCACCCTGGTCGTCGACGGCGAGACCAGCCGCCCCTTCGACATCGACCCGCGCGCCTACGAACGCCTGCGCCTGGACTCGCTGAAGTTCTTCTACACCCAGCGCAGCGGCACCCCGATCAGCGACGAACTGCGCCCCGGCTACGGCCGCGCGGCCGGCCACGTCGACGTCGCGCCCAACCAGGGCGACGGCGACGTGCCCTGCCAGCCCGGGGTCTGCGACTACCGGCTCGATGTCACCGGCGGCTGGTACGACGCCGGCGACCACGGCAAGTACGTCGTCAACGGCGGCATCTCCACCTGGGAGGTGCTGAGCACCTACGAGCGCGCGCTGCACGCCCGTACCGGCAAGGCCGGCAGGCTCGGCGACGGCTCGCTGGACATCCCCGAGAGCGGCAACAAGGTGCCCGACCTGCTGGACGAGGTCCGCTGGGAGCTGGACTTCATGCTCAGGATGCAGGTGCCGAAGGGCCGGCCGCTGGCCGGCATGGCCCACCACAAGATCCACGACGAGCAGTGGACCGGCCTGCCCATGATGCCCGCCGCCGACCCGCAGAAGCGCGAACTGCACCCGCCGAGCACCGCGGCCACCCTCAACCTGGCCGCCACCGCCGCCCAGGCGGCCCGGCTCTACCGCCCCTACGACCGCGCCTTCGCCGCCAAGGCCCTGGCCGCGGCCCGCACGGCCTGGGCGGCGGCCGTCGAGCACCCCGCGAGGTACGCCTCCGAGAGCGACGGCGTCGGCGGCGGCACGTACGCCGACGGCAACGTCACCGACGAGTTCTACTGGGCGGCCGCCCAGCTGTACCTGACCACCGGTGAGAATGCCTTCCAGGAGTACGTCCTCGACTCGCCGGTGCACACCGCCGACATCTTCGGCCCCATCGGCTTCGACTGGGGCCGCACGGCCGCCGCCGGACGCCTCGACCTCGCCACGGTGCCGAACAAGCTTCCCGGCCGCGACAAGGTCCGCAAGTCCGTGATCGAGGGCGCCGACCGCTACCTGGCCGCACTGAAGGACGAGCCGTACGGCATGCCGTACACGCCTGAGAACAACGTCTACGACTGGGGTTCCAACCACCAGATCCTCAACAACGCGGTCGTCGTCGCCACGGCGTACGACATCACCGGAGCGTCCAAGTACCGCGAGGGCGCGCTGCAGAGCATGGACTACCTCTTCGGCCGCAACGCCCTCAACATCTCCTACGTCACCGGCTACGGAGAGGTCGCCGCCCGTAACCAGCACAGCCGCTGGTACGCCCACCAGCTCGACCCGGACCAGCCCAACCCGCCGGCCGGAACCCTCGCGGGAGGACCCAACTCGAGCATCCAGGACCCCTACGCACAGAGCAAACTCCAGGGCTGTGTCGGTCAGTTCTGCTACATCGACGACATCCAGTCCTGGTCGACCAACGAACTCACGATCAACTGGAACGCGGCGCTGGCCCGCATGGCGTCGTTCGTGGCCGATCAGGCCTGACCCGTCCCCGCCGGTACGGCCGTGCGCCCGAGTCAACCGTGCGGCCGATGTCCTTCCAGGGCGTCGGCCGCACGGCGTCGGTACCACGGGCCATGCCCTGTGACCTGCGACTATTTACGGGTAAGTACCCTCGCGGTACCGTGGGCGCATGCCTGCTCTGAATGTGGAGTTCAGCGACCGCGAGCTCGAGGACCTGCGGCAGATAGCCAAGGAACGCGGTACGTCGATGAAGGCGCTCGTGCGTGCGGCGGCCGCGGCCGACATCGTGCGCCACCGGGCGCTCAAGGAGGGCGCGGAGACCTTCCGCCAGTTCTTCACCGCGAGCGCCGACGACTTCGCCGCGGCCTTCCCGGACGACGAACCCGCCGCGCGGGTGAGAGGGCGGGCCGTCTGACCGATGGCCTCCGTCATCCACATCGACGTGCCGTGGCTGCTCCAGCGGCACGAAGAGGTCATGCCCGAGCAGCCCAGCATCAGCGACTTCTCCGCGCTCGTCGCGGCCGTGGCCCGGCACCGTGTCGATCCGCCGCGGCTCGGTGTCGACTCCGACCCCGCCTGGCGTGCCGCCGCGCTGCTGCACACCCTCGCGGTGCTCAAGCCCCTGCCGGCCGCCAACGCCCGCTTCGCCTGCGCGACGGCCGTGGCGTACATGTTCGTCAGCGGCGCCGGTATCGACGCGCCGTACGGGGCCCTGGTGGATCTCGCGCGCGATCTGATCTCCGGAGCGACGGACGTCTACGGGGCGGCGGACCGGCTCCGGTCCTGGCAGATCTGAGCGCGGGAGGGGGCTCGACCGCGGTGCGAACACGGCCTCCGGGGCCGCCGGCCGAGGGCGGGAGGAGCAGGGCCGGCGGCCGTTTCGCGCGGGAGAGCCGCCGTTCCGCGCGGGGCCTTCCGAGGGGGCCGCCTCGATTGAACAGCGCACCGCGGCCGCACGGGAGCGTGCGCGTGCCGTCGGGGCGTGCGCACGGTTCACACGGGGTGCTCAAGTCCTTGAATTTTCAGGAACCGGAAGGCTTCGTTCTGCGAAGCGGAATCATTCGTACCGGTCATCTGACCTGCTTTTAGTGATGCAGATGTTGCTCAAGCGCCTTGTTAGCCATGAGTAACTTGTGCAAGGGTGAACTTCCTGCGCATGGGCAATGGCCCGGCTGGAAAGGCTATTTGGCCTTTCCGGTCGCCGAAGGGCCCAAAAGGCTCGCGGCAGACGGCTGTTGCGCGGCCCGGTCCCCGGCCGCTTTCCCGGCGCCCGCCAAAAAGGTACGCACCAGTCCAGGGCCCTTTTCGGCGGCCACAACTCCGTGTGCCATCTTGTGCCTTGGAAGGAAACCCGCTCTGTGCACACCCCCCACCCTCCCCGCCCCACATATCCGCCCGCTCCCGGGCCGGTGCCCGGAGAGTCCGACGAGACTCTCGCCGCCCGGCTGAGGGGCTGGCCGGACGGCGGCGCCGGCGACCCCGTCGCCCTGCTGATGGCACGGCACTGGCAGCCCACGTACGACTACGCGGCGATCTGTCTCGCCACCCAGTCCGGTGTCGCCTCGATGGTGACCGCCACCGCCTTCCACCGGGTGCTCGACGGGCTGATGCGGGGCGAGTCGGGCGTCGCGCTGCGGCCGCGCCTGCTGGTGGCCGCGCGCGACACCGTCAAGGAGTGGTCCGCGGAAGAGGGCGTCTCCCAGGTGCTGTCCGACCTGCGCAAGCCCGCGGGCGGGCGCGGCATGCGGGCGGCCAAGTCCATGACCCCGGAAAACCGCAAGCTCATCGAGCGTTCTTTCCAGGCCCTCCCGGCGGTCGCCCAGTGCCTGCTGTGGCACACCGAAGTAGAAGCCGAAACGATAACCATACCCACTGGTCTGCTGGGCCTGGACACCGACAACGCGGTGGCCACGCTGGAACAGGCCCGTGACAAATTCCGCGAGGGCTGTGTGCGCGCCCACCGGGAACTCGCGCCGTCCAAGGACTGCCGCTTCTACAACCGGCTGCTGGACGTGCCCATTCGCCGTGGCGGCGCCCTGCTGCCGGATGTCCAGCAGCATCTGCTGGAGTGCCGCTACTGCCGATACGCCGCCGAGCAACTCAGCCATTTCGAGGGCGGACTGGGCGGTGTGATCGCCGAGGCCGTACTCGGCTGGGGAGCCCGGCGCTATCTCGATTCCCGGCCCGGCCGCATGCCGCACAAGGGGGCTTCGCGACGTCCCGGGAGCGGCGGCCGGCACCGTCTGCTGTCCCAGATCCCCGCGCAGCGCCGCAAGCTCACCTCCGGCGCGCGCAACCCGCGGGCCCTCCTCACGGTCGGCGTCTCCTCGGGCGCGCTGCTCGCGGCCGTCCTGGGCGCCGCGTTCCTCTCGGACGACGGCGGCGCGGCCGATCCCGCCGCCTCCACCAGCGCCACCGGGGGCGTCGCCACGGCCCCCGACACCGGCAACGAGACCACCACCGACACCGGCTCGCCGACCCCGCCGGCCTCGGACGGACGGCCCACGGGGCCCGTGCAGACGCGGCTGCGCAACCAGGCGGCCGATCTGTGCCTCGACATCAAGGGCGGCAAGGCGGAGAAGGGCGCCGCCACCGCACTCGCGGAGTGCGACTCCGACTGGACCCAGAAGTGGTCCTACGAGGAGGACGGTCTGCTGCGCAGCGTCGCCAACCCCGAGCTGTGCCTGGACTCCCAGGTCGACGCCGGAGTCGTCGTCCTCGGCACGTGCGCCGACGAGGACTCCGAGCGCGGTGACGACGTGCGCTACGACTTCACCGTGCAGGGCGAGTTGCTGCCCCGCTGGGGGGAGGGGCTCGCCGTCGCCCCGATCGGCAGCGAGCCGAAGGCCGACATCGTCATCAAGGTCCGGGACAACTCCGGACGGCAGCACTGGCTCACCGACGGGGTGACCGCCAGCCCCGACTCCCTGTCCGTCTCCGGTTCCGAGGCCCCCACGCCCGAGACCGAGCCGGTCACCCGGAAGCCGGAGGCCGATTCCTCCCCGGCTCCAGGACCGCGCGGCTCCGACTCCCCGGAGCCGGGCGTGTCCCCTGAGGCGGAGGTCGAACAGAACGGTTCGATCAGGTCGGTGGCCGACGGCACGACGACGGAGACGGGGCCCGGCACCGATTCCGGCACCGACCCGGTGCGCCCCCTGACGTCCGTCGACATTCCGCGCCTCCTCACCGGGCTCGGGTTGTGAGAGGGGGCGGTCCTCGGGCGCGGGGGCCCGAGGACCGCTCGCGGAGCCGGTCGCGTCAGGCGTCCTGACCGGGCCGGTACTCCCCGTCGGCGAGGCTCTCCGGGCCGACCGAGGCCGGTGTGCGGTGCCCGGACAGTGCGAGGGTGAGGTCGAACTCGGCGAGCAGGCACCGGATGACATGTTCCACCCCGGGCTGTCCGTCGAGGGCGAGGCCGTAGACGTAGGGGCGCCCGAGGAGCACGGCCCGCGCCCCGAGGGCCAGCGCCTTGAAGACGTCGTCACCGCTGCGGACGCCGCTGTCGAAGAGGACGGTCAGGCGGTCGCCGACCGCCCGGGCCACACCCGGCAGCGCGTCGGCCGCCGCGATTCCGCCCGCCACCTGCCGGCCCCCGTGGTTGGACACGACCACCCCGTCCATCCCGGCGTCCGCGGCGAGCCGGGCGTCGTCGGGGTGCAGCACACCCTTCAGCACGATCGGCCCGTCCCAGTGCTCGCGCAGGAACGCCAGGTCGGGCCAGGTCTTCCCGGGATCCCCGAACATGCCCGCGAAGTGCAGCACGGCCGCGTCCGGATCCTCGTGGACCGGTTTGGCGAGGCCCGCCAGGAACGCCGGGTCGGAGAAGTAGTTGGCGGTGCCGACCCCGTGCAGGAACGGCAGGTACGCCCGCTCCAGGTCACGCGGCCGCCAGCCGAGGAGCGGGGTGTCCAGGGTGACCACCAGCACGGAGTACCCCGATGCCTTCGCCCGCTCCAGGAAGCTCCGCGTGACCTCACGGTCCTTCGCCCAGTACAGCTGGAACCAGCGCTCCGCGTCCCCCAGCACCTCCGCGACCCGCTCCATGGGCGTACTGGACGCCGAGGACAGGATGTACGGCACGCCCTGCGCGGCGGCGGCCCGCGCGGCCGCCGTCTCCGCCTCCGGGTGCACGATCGACAGCACGCCCACCGGGGCCAGGGCCAGGGGTGCGGGCAGCGCGCGGCCCAGCACCTCGACGGACAGATCGCGTTCGCTCACGTCCCGCAGCAGCCGTGGCACGATCCGCCGCCGTTCCAGCGCGGCCCGGTTGGCGCGGGCCGTACTGCCGTCGCCGGCGCTGCCCGCCACATAGCCGACCGGACCCGCGCCGAGCCGGTGCTCGGCCAGCTCCTCCAGCCGGTTCGCGTCGGCGGGCAGCCGTGGCACGGAGCCGCCCATCCCGCCCAGGTAGATCTCGTACTGGAAGTCCGCCCAGTGCTTCGCCATCCGTCCGCCCTGCCCCTCGCCGTCGAGAACACCCGCGTCGCCGACGATCCTGACGAGCCGTGGGGGAGTCGTCCAGCCTCGTGCACGGGGGAGGGGGCGCGTCGCGCGCGGGAGGATGATCCCGCTGTTCCGCGGGGTCGGAACAGGTGAATCCTCCCCTCACTCCCGGCCGTGGGAGGGCCGTTCGGGCGGTTGTCGCGAGCGGAAGCGGAATGTTTCAGGCCTATTGCGCAGCCGTGCAGATCCGGCCATTCATGATCATGAGGCGATCGGGAGCCGCTCAGAATCAGGGTTCGCATGGTCGGATTCCGTGACTTCGAGCCACTGATTCAATACTCAAAGTTACTGAAACGCATGGGGTCGATGTGTGTTCCGGTCCCGGACCCGGCAGACTCGCGCTCGCCGATCCGGCACCGTCCGGGCCGGCTTCGACCACACGACAGATGTGGCGGGGCCGCCCGGGAACTCCTGCAGAGCGGAAGGATGCACACCATGCGGAAGACCGCGCGTTGGGCAGCGACTCTCACCCTGACGGTCACCGCCGTCTGCGGTCCCCTCACGGGCTCCGCGCTCGCCGCCCCCGAGCCCGCCGCGGCCGGGCTCTACGCCCCCTCGGCCCTGGTACTGACCACGGGTCACGGCGAGACCGCGGCGGCCGTCACCCCTGAGCGCGCGGTCACGCTGACCTGCGCGCCGAAGGCCTCCGGCACCCACCCGGCGCCCGTCGACGCCTGTGCCGAACTCCGACGCAGCGGCGGTGACTTCGAGGCCCTCGCGGGCAACACCGGAGCGATGTGCCACAAGCGGTACGACCCGGTGGTCGTCACCGTGGACGGCGTCTGGCAGGGCAAGCGTGTCGCGTACGAGCGTGTCTTCGCCAACTCCTGCCTGAAGGACGCCGCGGCGAGCGTCCTGTACGCCTTCTGAGCGTCCCTCACGACGAGGCCGCCCCGCGCGGCCGACAGACCGGGGTCGTGTGGTTCCGCGAGTGATGAGCGAGGGCCCGTGGCTGGGGAGCGCGAGCCCTGTCGCGGTGTGCCACGTGATCCCGCCCGGGGGCCGGCCGAAGCGGAGTGGGGCCGCGGCCGGCCCCCGGCATCATTTGCCGGGGAGCCGCCGGCCGGTCACCCGGGAGTGATGCTCCAGCGTCCGACCTCCTGGTGCCCGGAGTCGTACAGGGGCTGCCCGTCACCCGGTCCGATCTCGCAGTGCCGCAGGTTGCCGCCCCAGTAGCGCAGAATGCGCTCCAGTTCCTGGACGGTGGTGCCCTCGTCCCAGTCCGTGTCGTCCAGGTCGACTTCGAGAAGAAACTTCACTTCGGGTGTCCCCACTTCCGTCTCGCTCGGTTTCCGGGCCGTTCGGATTCCGTACCGGCGTGCGCCGCCACGGAGCGTGCGCCCCGGTCCTTCCATCGTTTCATTGAACTGCTACATGAGACCTGGCCGTTGCGGTGATGCCCCGGGGGGCGGGGGAGGAAGGTCCGCGAGCGGCGGGAAGCGGCCCAGCAGGCGGGCGGCGCGCAGCAGCCGGTGCATCCGGGGCTGGTCGCAGACGACCCGGAGCCGTCCGCCGCGTGCCCTGGCGGTGGCCTCGGCCCGGCACAGCACGCGCAGGCCCGAGCAGTCGAAGAAGGCGACCTCGCGCAGGTCGACGAGCACGTCCGGCTCGCCGGGCCCGTCGGCCGCGGCCGTCAGATGCTCGGCCAGCAGGTCCGCCGACGCCACGTCGATCTCGCCCGCGACCACGATCACGGTGTACGGGCCGGTCCGGCGGGTGTGCGCGTACTGGTTCGCGGCCGGAACGGCGGGCGTTGCGGCGGAGGGCGCCGCCTGACCGGGGAGGGGACCGGGCCCGGGACCGGGACCGGCGACCGCGTCCCCGGGCCGAGGAGCGGCGCGGTCATGGGCATCCGGAGTCATGGCGGCTCCACCTCGTCAGGGGTAGGGCGCATCGGGCTCGTTGGCTACCCCGGCGTGAGGCCGACCATCCCTTCCGTGCCGTATGCGCGATCTACGACACTCGAAAAGGTGAATTCCCTTTCCATGTATTGACACGTGTCGTGTCTGCTGATCCAGAGAGGCGTGTCCTCGGGCCCGGCTTCCCGTCGGCGCCCCGCGCGTCAGTCCTTACGGGACTCCTCCTGGGCCCGCCGGTCGGGCGTGACGGCGTCGCCCGCCTCGCCTCGACGGCGGCGCCGCTCCTCGGATTCGGTGACCCGGCTCGCGGCCTCCTCGGCCTCGTGCAGGACCTCGTCCAGAGCGGTGTCGGGCGTTTCGTCGTTGTTCCGCTTGTCGTGGCGGGTCATGGGGTGTGCCCTTCTGTGGGTGGGGTCAACGGGCCGGCGCGGCGATGCGCAGGGGCACCGCGGCCGCTCTGCCCGGCATGGTCGGTCCGGTGTCCTCGGCGTCCCGCGTCACCTCCGACCACCACGCCGGGCCGTCCTCGATGTGCCGCAGCAGCACGCCCTCGCGGATCGCCCAGGGGCAGATCGTCACGGACTTCAGGCCGGTGAGCTTCATCGTGGTGTGCCCGACCAGCGCGCCGGCGAGGCTCTGCATCGCCCGGGGCGCGGAGATGCCCGGGAGCGCGGACCGCTCGGCCGCGGGGAGGCGGGCGAGGCGGGCGATGGCCACCTCCAGGTCCGCGCACCGCAACTCCCGGTCCACGAAGGGTCCGTGGCGGCCCGGCGCCGAGCCGCACAGCCGGGAGAGCTGCTGGAAGGTGCGCGAGGTGGCCACGGCGGTGCGGGGTCCCTCCCAGCGGATGCGCGCGGAGACGTCCCGCAGTTGATGGCGGACCTTGCGCCGCAGCGCCTTGACGCTCTCCGGTGACGGGGGGTCCTGTCCCAGGAAGAACTCATGGGTCAGCCGGTTGGCGCCCAGCGGGAGCGAGGCCACGAAGTCCGGCAGCCGGCCCCGGCCGAAGGCCACCTCCAGCGAGCCGCCGCCGATGTCCATCAGCGCCAGCGGGCCCGACCGCCAGCCCATCCACCGTCGTGCCCCGAGGAAGGTCAGTTCGGCCTCCACCTCGCCGGGCAGGGTGCAGATCGGAACGCCGGTCGCCGCGCGCACGGCCCGCAGCACGTCCTGGCAGTTGGGCGCGGAGCGCACCACGGCGGTCGCGAAGGCGAGCGGCGTCGACGCCCCCCATCTCTCCGCCGTACGCGTCGCGGCCGCGACCGCGTCGCACAACTGCCGTACGGATTCGTCGGGTACGGCACCTCCTGGCGGCACATGCTCCGACAGCCGCAGGCGCCACTTCGCGGTGTGTACCGGCAGCGGCACACCCCCCTCGGCGTCCGCCACCACCAGTCGTACGGTTTTCGATCCGACATCCACCACGCTCATCCGCATGACCCACGGAGTACCCGTGAGGCGCCCGCGCACGCGTGACCCGCTCGGCGGGTGGTGGCGCACGGTCGCATACCGGCCGACCGGGCGCCGTCGCACACGCCCGGCGGAGGGCAGGCCGCGCGGGTGCCCGGGAAGGCCGCCGCTCAGATGTCTCCGTCGGCGAACGTTCGCACCACTGATCGGAATGATCAGCTTTCTTGCATATGATGTGCAGGTGCATACCTACGACATCAGGGTCGCGGGACCCGACGACCTCGACAGCGCCCGTACGGTGATGCTCGACACCCTCTACCGCGACTTCGGCACGGGTTATGTGCCGCGCTGGCACGGGGACGTCATCGATCCGCTCGGTGCCTACGTCGCCCCCGACCGGCATGTTCTGCTGGTGGCGGTCGACGAGCGGGACGGCACGGTCGTCGCCACCGGGGCACTGGACTCCCGGGGGCCCGCCCATCCGCCCAACCCCCGTCGGCTCGCCGAGCGTTACCCCTCCGGTGAGACCGCCCAGCTGCGCCGTGTGTACGTACGTGCGGAGCACCGGCGGCGCGGGCTGGCCCGGCGGCTGGTCGCCGCGCTGCTCGACTTCGCCGCGGCCGACGGCGGTTACCGCTCGGTCTATCTGCACACCGATCCCGGGGTGGCCGGCGCCGAGGCCTTCTGGCGGTCGCAAGGGGTGGCCGTGTGCGACGAGCGCGAGGTGACGGGGGAGCGGGTCGTGCACTTCGAGATCCCGTTGCCCGTGCCCGCCGGTCCCCCCATCACGGTATGAAAATCATTCTCATGTAGGCTGCGTCGCGCACCACCGCCACCCCCCTGTCCTCACAGAGAACCAAGGACCATGCGTACTCCCCGCCGCCGTCGCGTCGTCGCCGGCCTGCTCCTCGCCCCCGTGCTGACCGGCTGCTTCGCCTCGGGCGGTGACTCCACCGACGACTCGTCCGAGGGCGGCTCCCGGCTGCGGGTGGCCCTGGCCTTCCCGCCCGCGGAGAACTTCTCCCCCTACGGCGCCGACGCCACCCTCCTCAGCCGGCTCGGCGTCACCGAGGGACTCACCGAGCTGGACGCCAACGGCGTCCCCGCCCCCGCGCTCGCCGAGTCCTGGACCCGTGAGAACGACCGGAACTGGCTTTTCACCCTGCGTGAGGCCACCTTCCAGGACGGCACCGAGGTCACCCCGGCATCCGTCGCCGCCGCCCTCCTCCACGCCACGGAGGCCGAGCCGGTCCCCGCGGCGCTCTCCGGCGTCACCCTCACCGCGAAGGCGAGCGGCGACCGGCAGGTGCGGGTCACCACCGAGAGCCCGGACCCCGCCCTGCCGCTCAGGCTCACCAGCCCCGGCCTCGCGATCCTGTCCGCCAAGGCCTACGGCGCCAAGCGCGTGAACCCGGTCGGCACGGCCACCGGCCCCTTCGAGCTGACCGAGGTCACCGGCACCACGGCCGCCACCCTGGACCGCTATGACGCGTACTGGGGTGGCCGGGCCCAGGCGAGCGGCATCGACGCCCGCTTCATAGCCGACGGCTCCGCCCGCACCAACGCCCTGCGCACCGACCAGGTCGACATCGCCGAGTCCGTCCCCGTGGCCCAGGTGTCCACCCTGGACAAGGGCACCGGGCGCGAGACGGCCACCACCCGCACCACCAGCCTCCTGCTCAACACCGAGTCCGGCGCTTTCAAGGACCCGAAGCTCCGGGCCGCCGCCCGCGAGGCCGTCGACGGCTCCGTCCTCGCCGAGGACGTCTACGAGGGCCACGCCGACGCCGGAGCGGGTATCTTCGGACCCGCCGTGACCTGGGCCGCCGACAAGCGCGTCGAGCCCGCCGGACGCGCGAAGGCCGCCGACGCCGACGGCACCGCGATCACCATCGCCACCTACGACAACCGGCCCGAACTGCCCGAGGTCGCCCAGGTGCTGCAACAGCAGCTCCGGAAGGCCGGGTTCAAGGTGAAGCTGGAGGTCCGCGAGTACTCCCGGCTCGAGAGCGACGCCCTCGCGGGCAAGTTCGACGCCCTCGTCGGTGCCCGCAACTCCCTGCTCGACACCGGTGACCCCGTCTCCATCCTCGCCAGCGACTTCACCTGCGACGGCAGTTACAACCTCGCCCAGCTCTGCGACAAGAAGGTCGACCGGGCCGTCGCCGCCGCCGCGAAGGAGGCCGACACCGCGAAGCGGCAGCAGGCGGCGATGAACGCCGAGGCCGCGATCCTCGCGACGGACGCCACCGTCCCGCTCGTCCACCAGAAGATCATCACCGGCGTCGGCGCCTCGGTCCAGGGAGTGATCCTCGACCCGTACGAGCGCACCCTGGTCGGAACGGGGACCCGGCGCTGAGACGGGCACTCTGGCGGGCCCTGCTCGCCGTCACGCTGCTGTGCGGCATCGGTCTGCTGCCGTGGCTGTCGCGCACGGACCCCGCGCTCACGGTCCTCAAGGCGCGCTCGGCCGAACGCGACCCCACGCCGGAGGTCCTGGCCGCCGTACGCGACGAGATCGGCCTCGACGCGGGCCCGCTGCGCCTGCTGGGACAGTGGTGCGGCGGGCTGGTGCGCGGTGACGCGGGCCGCTCGTGGATCTCCGGCGCGGAGGTCACCCCTGCCGTCGTCCAGGCCCTCGGCGCCTCCCTGCTCCTGATGGCCGCCGCGCTCCTCGTCGCGGCGGCCACGGCCGCGGCGGTCTGCGCCCGCACCCTGTGGCTCGGCGCGCACCGCCGCCTCGACGACCGCCGAGGCGGCGGCAGCCTGGCCGCGATGCTCGCCGCCCTGCCCGAGTTCCTCACCGGCTCCGTGCTCGCCGTCCTCGTCGGGGTGCACCTCGGCTGGCTGCCCGCGCTCGGCTGGTACGGGCCGCAGTGGACGGTGCTGCCCGCCCTCGCCCTCGGCCTGCCCGCCGGCGCGCTGCTCGGCCGGATGCTCGACGACCTGCTGCCCGGCGCGTTCGCCGAGCCCTGGGCGCTCGCCGCCGCCGCCCGAGGCATATCCGGACGCTCCACCGCCCGTCAGGCCGTACGCCGCTGCGTCCCCGGACTCCTGCCCAACATCGGCCTGTTCGTGGTCGGACTCACCGGCGGTGCCGTCACCGTCGAGCAGATCTTCGACATACCCGGCCTCGGCCGCACCACCCTCCAGGCCGCCATCGCCCAGGACCTCCCCGTCCTCCAGGCCGGCACCCTCGCCCTCGTCCTGCTGGCCGCCCTCGCCGGAGCTCTCGCCCGTCTCGCCGCCCGCCTCCTCATCGGCCCGGCCCTCCGCGACGGCGCGCTGCACTCCCTGCACCCCCCGAAGCCGCCCGCGCCCCGCCGCACCCCTCTGCTCCACGGCACGCTGCTCCTCGCGGTCGTCGCGCTCGGCCTGACCCGTGACCCGCTCGCCCTCGACACCGGCGCCCGGCTCCGACCCCCCTCCTGGGCCCACCCGTTGGGCACCGACGCGCTCGGCCGCGACCTGCTCGCCCGGATCGGCCACGGGGCGTTCACCACCCTCGCCCTGGCCGTCACCATCAGCGCCGCCGCGCTTCTCGCGGGCCTGCTCCTCGGACTGCTGCCCCGCTTCTCCGGGCCCCTCGTCGACACCGTCAACGCGATCCCGGCGGTCCTCGCCGGACTGCTCGTCGCCGGAGTCGCCGGCAGCGGGGCGACGACACCGGCGCTGGCCGTCGCCGCCGTGGCCTGGGTACCGCTCGCCGCGCACACCACGGCCCTGCTCGAACAGGAGCGGGCCACCACCCACATCACGGCCACGCGGGGGCTCGGCGCGGGGGACGGCTATCTGCTCCGCCGCGAACTGCTGCCCGCCGTCCTGCCGCCCGTCGCCCGCCACGCCCTCCTCCGGCTGCCCGGCGTGGCCCTCGCCCTGACCAGCCTCGGCTTCCTCGGTCTGGGCGCCCAGCCGCCGGACCCGGAATGGGGCCTCCTCCTCGCCGAGAACCAGCCCTACGCCGAACGCGCCCCCTGGGCCGTCCTCGGCCCCGCCACCGCCCTCGCCCTCCTCGGCGCGCTCGCGGTCACGGCCGCGGGCGGGGTGCGGTGGCCGCGCCCGCGGCTCGCCGGGGCCGTACGCCGAACGAAGACCGCCGTTCCCGCCGTCGGAGAGACCGGATGACCGAGCGCCAGGAGAAGCAGTCGGTGAGCGGCATACCGGAGCGGAGGACACCGGACCTGGCTCCCGGGAAGAGCACCGCCGGGCCGTCCCGGCGAGGCACCTGGGCGCGCCTCGACCCGCTGCTGCGGCTGTTGATCCTCACCCAGCTCGCCTTCAACGTGGGCTTCTACGCCGTACTGCCGTTCCTCGCCGAGCATCTGGGTACGGCGATCGGCATGGCCGGCTGGATGGTCGGCTTCGTGCTCGGACTGCGGACCTTCAGCCAGCAGGGGCTGTTCGTGGTGGGCGGCGCGCTCGCCGACCGCTACGGCGTCCGGCCGGTGGTGCTGGCGGGATGCGCGCTGCGGATCGCCGGGTTCGCCTGGCTCGGCCACGCAGACGCGGACTGGTCGGTCATCGGGTCGGTCCTGCTGATCGGTTTCGCGGCGGCCCTGTTCTCGCCCGCGGTCGAGTCCGAGGTCGCCCGGCAGGCCGTGGCCTGGGAGGAATCGGGCGGCGGCCCCCGCACGAACGTCCTCGCGCTGTTCACGGTGGCCGGACAGGCCGGGGCGTTCGTCGGGCCCCTGCTCGGCGCGCTGCTGCTGGCCGTGGACTTCCGGGTGGTGTGTCTCGCGGGCGCCGGGGTCTTCGTGCTCGTCCTCGCCGGGCACGCCCGGCTGCTGCCGCAGCACATACCGGGCCGCGAACGCGTCGAGGTGCGCGGGGGCCTCGGCGGGCTGCTGCGCAACCGGCGGTTCCTGGCGCTGTGCTGCGCGTACGGGGCATACCTCCTGGGCTACAACCAGCTCTACCTGCTGCTCCCGGACGAGGTGGAACGGGCCACGGGGGCGCAGTCCGCGCTGGCCTGGCTGTTCGGGCTGTCCTCGCTGCTGGTGGTGACCGCGCAGCTGCCGGTCACCCGGTGGGTGGGGGCGCGGCTGGATCTGCGGCGGTCCATGGCGGTGGGGCTGCTGCTCGTCGCGGGCGGGTTCGGAGTGGTGGCGGTGGCGCTGCCCGCCCGGTGGACGGGGTACGCGGGGCTGCTGCCCGCGGCCGGGTTCGTGGTGCTGCTGACGGTGGGGCAGATGCTGGTGGCGCCGGCGGCGCGAGCGTGGGTGCCGGATCTTGCGGTCGAGGGGCGGCTGGGGCTCTACACCGGGGCGATGTCGTCCGTGTCGGGGCTGATCGTGCTGGCGGGTAGTGCGGGGGTGGGGGCGTTGATGGACGCCGGGGTGTCGGGGGCGGTGCCGTGGGGGGTGCTCGCGGTGGTTCCGGTCGCGGCGGTTCTGCTGCTGCCGCGCCGGGGGTGAGCGCCCCCGCCGCCCCTACCCGTCCCTCCCCCACTCTCGGCTTCGCTCGAGCGGGAGGTGCCCCCGTCCAGGGGCTGCGCCCCTTCGACCCCCACGCGTCCGCCCGGTGGGGCTTCTCGCGCAGTTCCCCGCGCCCCTGAAAAGCAGGGGCTGCGCCCGCTGCTTTTCAGGCCCGCCGCCGGCCGACTCGCAAGGCCGCGGGGGCCTGTTGCTTTGAGGGGCGCGGGGAACTGCCGGCGACCAGCCCCCACGCACCCGCCCCGGCGACCCTCTCGCCCCTCAGGCCATCTGACGGCGGACCAGCTCGTGCAGGCGCCCGGCAGGGTTCGCCAGCAGCTCGGCCGGAGGCCCCACCTCCGCCACCTTGCCGTCCTCCATCACCACCACCCGGTCCGCGTCCATCACCGTGGACAGCCGGTGCGCGATGACCACCCGCGTCGCGTTCAGCGCACGCGTGCTCTCGATCACCGTCCGCTGCGTCTCGTTGTCGAGCGCGCTGGTGGCCTCGTCGAAGAAGAGGATGCGGGGGCGACGGATCAACGCCTGCGCGATCATCAGACGTTGACGCTGTCCCCCGGAGATCGCGCCGTTGCCCTGGACGATGGTGTGCAGCCCCATCGGCATGCGCTGGATGTCCTCGGCGAGGCCCGCCATGGCCGCCGCCGCCATCGCCTCCTCGGGAGTGAACGGCTCCGTCCCGCAGATGACGTCCAGGATCGAGCCGGTGAACGGCTGCGCGTGCTGGAGCACGACACCGCACTGCCGGCGCACGGCGGACCGGTCGAGGGCGGCGAGGTCCTGACCGTCGTAGAGCACGCTGCCGGAGACCGGCTTGTCGAAGCCGATGAGCAGCCTCAGCAGCGTCGACTTGCCGCAGCCGCTCGGGCCGACGATCGCCACGAACTCGCCGGACCCGACGGCGAAGGACACGTCGTCCAGCACCAGCGGGCCGTCGTCGGCGTAGCGGAAGGAGAGCCGGCGCGCCTCCAGCGCACCGGTGAGGACCCCCGGGCGGGTGCTCGCCGTACGTACCTCGGGGGTCGCCTCCAGCACCGGCTTGATCTCCTCGAACAGAGGGAGGACCGCGACCGCCGACACGAACGCGCCCGTCAGCTGCGTGACCGACGTCAGCAGCATCGTCACCGAGGTGTTGAAGGTCAGGAACTCCGCCGCCGACATCGACCCCCGCGCCGGCCCCGCCAGCAGCATGAACATCAGCAGGGTGCACAGCGGGAGATACACCGCGCCCAGCACCGTGTTGAGGTTCTTGATGCCGCCGACCTTCTGCTGCAGCTCCCGGCTGCGCGCGAACTCGCCCGCCCAGGCGGCGTACGCGTAGTTCTCGGCGGCGGCCACCCGCAGCTTCGGCAGACCGCGCAGGGTCTGGAAGGCCCGGTTGTCGAGCTTGTTGCCGAGGACCACCAGGCGGCGCTGCCAGCGTATCTGCCACAGGCCGAGGCCGAGGAAGACGGCGGCCACGAGCAGCAGCATGCCGATCGCCGCCAGGGCCATGGGCACGCTGTACCAGAGCAGCAGTGCGAGGTTCACGGCGCCGACGGTCACCGACTGGGCGACGACCGGGCCGACCCCGGCCAGGGTGCGGCGGATCGCGCTGATGCCCATGGCGGCGCCGGCCAGTTCACCCGTGGAACGCGACGCGAAGAACGTGGTCGGGAGCCGCAGCAGCCGGTCCCAGACCGCCGGTTGGAGGGTCGCCTCGATCCGGCCCTCCAACCTCAGAATCGTCATGTTCTGCAGCAGCAGGAACGCGGCCGACACCACGCTCGCCAGCATGATCGCCAGACAGACCTGCACGATCAGGTCCTCCTGCGCCTTCGGCACGTACTCGCCGAGGACCTGGCCCGTCGCGACGGGCACCAGCGAGCCGAGCAGGACCGTCACCAGACCGCTGAGCAGCAGCCCCGTCATGTCGCCCCGCGTGCCGTGCAGACTGAACCGCATCAGCCGCAGCGGGCTCAGCACCCGTTCGGGCAACGGGCGGTAGAACATCACGGCCCGCGGCTCGAACTCCGCCGCGTTCGCCTTCTCGATCGGCGTCTCCCGGCCGGACGAGGGCTGCACGGCCACATAGCCGCCGCGCCGCCACAGCAGCGCCACCGGGGCCCCGGACAGCGCCCGGTGCCCGACCAGCGGGCCCACGTCCTCCCGCCACCAGCCCCCGGCGAGACGTACGGCGCGGATCCGCACCCGGGAGGCGAGCGCGACGCGTTCCACCGGGTCGAGCCGGTCGCTCTCGGTGCCGCTCCGCGCCGGCTCCAAGAGGGTGATCCCGGCCGTCCGGGCGACGAGTTTGCAGGCCGCGTACGTGGCGTCCGCGTCGGCGGCGGTCGTCCGCCGGTTTCCGGAGGGCCTGCCGATGGACGCGAGGAGCGTGCGGTCGGCCTGGGCGCGCACGGCCTCACCGGCCTTGATCCCGGCGGCCGTTCGGTCCTCGTGGGTGCGCTCCAGCTGTTCGATCCAGCGGTCCAGCGTGGCGAGCAGCCGGAACTGCTGGTCGACCATGCTCTGCCAGACCCCGGAGTCCATCAGCAGATCGGCCGCCGCCTCCGCGCCGTACAGCGAGCCGTACTGGACGCTGCCGGGCGGCACCCGCATCCAGAACACGTCGTCGTCGGTGGGCGCGGCGGCCTGCTCGGTGGCCATCGGCGCCTGGAAGAGGATGGACAGACCGCGGCCGACGCCCAGCGCGAGGGCGTGTTCGAGGGGGCTGGTCTGCGGGGGGACGAGCTGCGGGTTGCCCCAGGCGTCGTACGACCAGCTCCCGGTGCCCGCCTGCTGGTACAGCTCGCGCAGGCCGATGCGCCGCACCACGCAGTCGCGCAGCGGGCGGGCGACCAGGGTGTGCTGGGGCCCGGCGACCGGGCCGAGCAGCAGCGCGCCCGCCTCCAGACGGCCCAGATGGTGCCAGTGGCCCTGCCCGCCGGCGTCGACCGCGAACAGGTCCAGGGCGCCGGAGGCCACCAGCCACAGGGTCTGCGGGCCTTCGAGGTCGAGGCGGGTGTGTCCGGCGCAGTCGAGGGGGGTGCCGAGGGCGCCGAGCGCGGCGAGGACGAGGTCACCCTCGCCGGACGGGGACGTCAACTCAGTGCTCCCTGACCAGCTGGGCGTACGCGCCGCCGCGTGCCACCAGCTCCTCGTGCCGTCCGCGCTCCACGATCGTGCCGTGCCGCAGGACGACGATCTCGTCGCTGTCGCGGACCGTGGAGAGCCGGTGGGCGATCACCACACAGGCGCAGCCGCGCTTGCGGAGGTTGTCCATCACGATCAGTTCGGTCTCCGCGTCCAGCGCGCTGGTCACCTCGTCGAGGACCAGGATGCTGGGCCGGCGGACCAGCGCCCGCGCGATCTCCAGGCGTTGCCGCTGACCGCCCGAGAAGTTACGGCCGTCCTGTTCGACCCTGCTGTGGATGCCGCCCGGCCGGCGCGCCACCACCTCGTACAGGGCCGCGTCCCGCAGCGCCTCCGTCACGGCCTCGTCCGGGATCGACGGGTCCCACAGGGCCACGTTGTCGCGGACCGTGCCCTCGAAGAGGAAGACCTCCTGGTCGACGAAGGAGACCGAGGCGGCCAGGGCTCCCCTCGGGATGTCCTCCAGACGCCGGCCGTCGATCCGGATCACCCCCTCCCAGGGGGCGTACAGACCGGAGATCAGCCGGGACACGGTCGACTTGCCGCTGCCGGAGCCGCCGACCAGCGCCACCTGCTGCCCGGGGCCGACGGTGAGGTCGAAGCCGGTGAGCAGGGGGGTGTCGAGCGGGCTGTAGCCGAAGGTGATGTTCTCCAGTTCCACCTGGCCCCGCAGTCGGCGGGTGGACTCGGCGGCGTCCGGGCGGGCGTACAGGGGGTCGGCCCGGAAGTTCTCGACGTCCTTGAGGCGGGCCACGTCCGCCGCGAAGTCCTGGATGCGGCCCGCGACGCCGTTCAGGCGGGTGATCGGCGCGGTGAACCGGGTGACCAGCGCCTGGAAGGCGACCAGGAGGCCGACGGAGATATGGCCCTCGACGGCCCGCATGCCGCCGATCCAGAGGATGAGCGCGCTGTTGAGCGTGGCGAGGGTCGGCGCGACGACCCCCAGCCAGGCGCTCGGCACGCCGAGCCGCTGCTGCTCCTCCAGTGTGGTGGCGTGCTGCCCGGCCCACTTGCGGAAGTAGCCCTCCTCGCCGCCGGTCGCCTTCATCGTCTCGATCAGCTGCAGACCGGTGTACGCCGTGGTGACGAGCCGGGCGTTGTCGGCGCGCAGCTTCGCCGTACGGGTCGCGCGCAGCCGGATCACCATCCGCATCGCCACCACGTTCAGCAGAGCCACCGCGACACCGACGAAGGTGAGCTGCGGGTCGTAGGTGTAGAGGAGTACGGCGTACAGGACGACGACGACCGCGTCCACACCGGCGGCCGCCAGGTCGCGGGCCAGGGTCTCGGCGACCGCGTCGTTGGAGCGCAGGCGCTGGACGAGGTCGGCGGGGCTGCGCTGGGAGAAGAAGGTGACGGGCAGCCGCAGCAGGTGCCGCAGGAAGCGGGCGCTGGACAGGGTCGAGGAGATCAGCCGGCCGCGCAGCAGGTTGGCCTGCTGCAGCCAGGTCAGCAGGACCGTCAGCAGCACGCAGGCGCCCATCGACCCGAACAGCACACCCAGCAGGGAGGTCTGACCGCCGATCAGGAACATGTCGATGTAGGTGCGGCTGAGCGCGGGCACCGCCGCGCCGACCGCCACCAGGAGCAGACTGGCGAGCACGGCGGCGGGCAGGGTGCCGGCGGTGCCGCGCATCCGGGCGGGCATGGCGCCGAGGACACCGGGCCTGCGGCCGCCCCTGGCGAAGTCGTCGCCCGGCTCCATGACGAGGACGACCCCGGTGAAGCCGGCGTCGAAGTCCTCCATGGGCACGAACCGACGCCCTTTGCCGGGGTCGTTGACGTGGACGCCGCGCCGGCCGAACCGGCGCCCCATGCCGTCGTAGACGACGTAGTGGTTGAACTCCCAGAACAGGACGGCCGGGGCCTTCAGGTCGGCGAGGGCGGCCACGTCCATCTGCATGCCCTTGGCCGTCAGACCGTAACTGCGGGCCGCCTTCAGCACGTTGCTGGCGCGGGAGCCGTCGCGGGAGACACCGCAGGCGATGCGCAGTTCCTCCAGCGGGACATGCCGTCCGTAGTGGCCGAGGACCATGGCGAGGGAGGCGGCCCCGCACTCCACGGCCTCCATCTGCAGCACGGTCGGCGTACGCACCGTCCGCTGCCGGCCCTTGGGCACCGGGCGCTTCTGCGGGGCGGCCTTGCGTCTGCCGCGCACCGGCGGCCGGGCGGTGTCCTGGGACGCGGTCACGGGAGCAGCCAATCGACGGGACGCTCGTCGGCCAGCCGGATCGAACCGGTGGCCATGGTCATGGAGGTCAGCTCGAACGGCGGCCCGTCCTGCGAGGACCACGCGTAGCCCGACTCGGTGGACGCCCTGCGGTCCAGCCGTACGGTGACGGCGACCGGCCGGCCCTTCCTGGTGAACTGCTCGCCCAGCTGGGTGTCGCCGAGGAACGCGGCGATCGACTGCGGGGTCTGCGCGGCGCGGTCCACCTTCTTCACATGGCCGCGCAGCACGCCGTACCGCTGGGTGGGCGCCGACTGCACGGTCAGGTCCACGGTGGCGTCGTCGGGGATCGAGGCGGCGCTCTCGGCGGGGACGTACACCGTCGCGTAGAGCGGGTCGTCGGCATCGGCGACCTTCTCGATCGCCGCGACGTCGGCGCCCGTGCTGATGATCCGGCCGATCGTGGCGGCGAGCGCGGAGACCCGGCCGGCGGCGACGGACCGTACGACCTTCTCGCCGTCGGCGGTGGCGACCCTGAGGACCGGGGCCCCGGCGGGCAGCCGTTCGCCCTGCCGCGCGAGCACGGCGGTGACCTGGCCGGCGACGGGGCTCTGCAGGATGTAGCTGCCCTGGCCGTGGGTGAGGACGGCGGGGGCGCTGACGGTGGAGGCGACGGAACCCGTGACGGCCCACACGGACGCGGCGGCCATGGCGGCCACCGTCACGGACAGCACCAGCCAGCCCTGCGGGCGGGCGAACCGCACCGGCAGGTCGAGTTCCTCCGGTGACTGGAGCTTGGCGAGGGCCTGTTGGCGGAACTGCACGGGACTTCCCTCACCTGCGCGACTCGGGGGGAGGACGTTCGGGCACCGGAGAGTCCCGGAACCGGTCAGGTGGTTCCGGGACTCAGCGGCACCGGGGCTCGATCAGAGACCGGCGACCAGGCTGGTGACCGGGGCGGTGTTCAGGCCGGTGACGCCCTCGACGGTGCCGACGGCCGTGTTGACCAGGCCGGAGACCGGAGCGACGCCGTCCACCAGGCCGGTGACGGTGCCGACGGCGTTGACGGACAGGCCACCGGAAACGGCGTCGAGGGCGGCGTCCGAGATCTCGGCGGTCTCGACCTGGGGGGTGGAGTTCATGGGGGAACTTCCCTTCGTATAGCTCTTCATAGGGGGGAGCGGCCCCCTTCTGGGGACAGAACGACGGCCGCGCACGGGGTTGCCCGCTCTCGTCTCCGAGAGTCGGGCGGCCCCCGCGGTGCGATGGATCAAAGCAGAACGCCGCCGCGCACTTCCAATCAACTGGGCCTCCCACCAGCGCGCTTGGTGACCATGACGGTGCATCCGTGCAGGAGCGGGCACGGGTTGGGGGCAGCTTCTTCACACGGATCGGGGCATCGTCATACGCGGTTCATTGCGGTCCGGGAAACGAATGGGACAGTCCGCCTGAAAGGCGCGGGACACGAGTCACCCGTGTGCAGAACTCCGCTCGGCCGTGACCCCGCTGGGCATTCGGTGTGGAGATTCCCGGAAGCCGGTTTCCCGGCCCCCGTGGGGGACGGACCGCTACCGGACCGTCGCCGAGGGTGCCGGACGCGGAGCCGGCCGCCCGCGCGCACAGGCGGCCCACAGAGGGTCCGGGCGGGAAGTCGTGACATGACGTGCGAACGGGGGGCGTAGCGCGCTTTGCGAAATGGAAGAACGGAATCTTTTTGCGGAGCGTTGAACACCCCACCGGAAGCATCCGTACCAACTGGCAACCAGGCGCCCCCAGTTCACCCGCCGGACGGCGGCACGGACCCCGTCCCCAGGAGGTCAAGAGTTGAGTCACAAACGAGCCACCAAGCGCAAGGCGTTCATAGCTGCAGGCGGCGTGGCGGCGCTCGGCGCGGCAGCCCTCATCCTGCCGAACGCCATGGCGTCGCAGACGGACGCGAAGGGTGCCGCCCCCAAGACGCTCGCCGCGAGTGACGCCTCGGACCTCGCCTCCCAGCTCCGTGAGGCACTCGGGGACGCGTTCGCAGGCGCGTACTACGACTCGGCCGAGAAGCAGCTCATCATCAACGTCATCGACGGCCTTCAGATCGACGGCGACGACAACAACGTGATCGTCCAGGCCCAGTCGGCCGGTGCGGAGGTCCGTGAGGTCGAGAACAGCTGGTCCGAGCTCCAGAAGGGCGCGGCGACGCTGAAGGCGAAGGCCAGCGTCCCCGGCACCGCGTGGGCCATCGACCCCCGCACGAACAAGATCCAGGTCACCGCCGACTCCACGGTCAGGGGCGAGAACTGGGACACGATCGAGTCGGCCACCAAGTCGCTCGGCACGGGCATGGCGACCATCAAGAAGTCCGCCGGCACGTTCAAGACGTTCCTGGAGGGCGGCGACGCCATCTTCGGCGGCGGCGCGCGCTGCTCGGCCGGCTTCAACGTCGTCAACGCCGAAGGCGCCCCGGCCTTCCTGACCGCCGGTCACTGCGGTGTCGCCGAGGCCGAATGGTCCGAGGAGGAGGGCGGCGCCCCGATCGGCACGGTCGACGCCGCGACCGCCACCTTCCCCGGCGCCGGTGACTTCGCCCTGGTCAACTACAACGACCCGGCGACCCAGGCGGCCAGCACGGTCGACCTCGGCAACGGCCAGACGGTCGACATCAACGCGGCCGGCGAGGCCGAGGTCGGCCTCCAGGTCTTCCGCATGGGCAGCACCACCGGCCTCGCCGACGGCCAGGTCACCGGTCTCGAAGCCACGGTGAACTACCCCGAGGGCACGGTCACCGGTCTCATCCAGACCGACGTCTGCGCCGAGCCCGGCGACAGCGGCGGCTCGCTGTTCACCGAGGACGGCCAGGCCATCGGCCTGACCTCCGGCGGCAGCGGCGACTGCACCGTCGGCGGCGAGACCTTCTTCCAGCCGGTCACCACCGCCCTCGCGGCGGTCGGCGCGACCCTCGGCGACGCCGGCGCGGGCGCCGGTGAGCAGGCCGACGGCGGTGCGGCCGCCGGTGCCGGTGAGCAGGCCGACGGCGGTGCCGCCGCCGGCGCCGGTCAGGAAGAGGGCGCCGCCGCCGCGGGTGCCGGCGAGGAAGAGGGCGCCGCCGCGGCCGGTGCGGGCGAGGAGCAGGGCGCCGGTGCCGGTGACGCCGGTGCGGGTGCCGCGGCCGGTGCCGGTGACGACGCCGGTGCGGGCCAGCAGCACGACCAGGGCGCCGGTGACCAGGGCGCCGAGCAGCAGGGCGCCGAGCAGCAGCAGGGTGCCGAGCAGCAGGGCGTCCAGCGCTGAGGCGGACCCCCACCCCGTACGTGGACGACGGCCCGCCGATCAGCGGCCACTGACCCCGGGCCGTCGTCCCACGTCCCACCCGCCGGCCCCACCTCCGTGGTGCGGCAGGCGGGTGGAACGGTCCGGCCCTCCGGCGGGAGGGCCGGACCGCTTTCGTTCGCCGTGCGGCGCGGACACGCGGGAGCGGCCGGGTCACCCGGCGGTGCCGGTGGCCCGCAGCAGCAGCAACGCCACGTCGTCCGCCCGTTCCTCCGCCGCCTCCGTCTCCCGCACGAGACGGTCGGCGAGCCATTCCAGGGGCCGCTCCCCGGCCGTCGACAGCCGCTCCCCGAGATGGGCCAGCGCGTCCTCGATGTCGACCCCCGGCGACTCGATCAGCCCGTCCGTGTAGAGGACCAGCACGGACCCCTCCGTCAGCGCCACCTCGGTCGTCGGATACGCCGCCGCCGCGTCGATACCGAGCAGCGGGCCCCCCGCGAGGTCCAGCACCCGCACCTTCCCGTCCGGCCGGCGCAGCAACGGCGGCGGATGCCCCGCCCGCGCCATGACCGCCGTGCCGTGCGCCGGGTCGAGCCGCAGGTACAGACAGCTCGCGAACAGCTCCGAACCCAGGTCGATCAGCAGCCGGTTGGTACTGCTCATCACCTCCTGCGGTGCCTGCCCGACGGTGGTGTACGCGCGGACCGCCGTACGGATCTGTCCCATCAGGCCCGCCGCCGTCACGTTGTGCCCCTGCACGTCCCCGATCACGGCGGAGGCCCGCCCGTGCGAGAGGACCAGGTCGAAGAAGTCGCCACCGATGTCCATGCCCCGGGTGGCGGGCAGATAGCGGGAGGCGGCCTCGATCCCCGGGATCGACGGCAGCGAGTGCGGCAGCAGCGCCTGCTGCAGCCCGTGCGCGAGCTGGTGCTTGGCGTCGTACAGCAGCGCCCGCTCCAGGGCCTGGGCGATGAGACCGCTGAGGCTGGTCAGCACCGCGCGCTCGTCGGCGGGGAACGGGTGCGGCTCCGCGTACCCGAGCACCCAGGTGCCCACCGGCCGCCCCGAGGCGATCAGCGGGACGTACGCCCACGCGTTCAGCCCGTCCGGGGTGTCCCGCCGCACCGGATACAGATGCTCCAACTGCTGCCGGGACTCGAAGAAGGCCGGTACGCCGGTGGTGAGGGCGTGCGCCCCGGGCATCGGCGCGGTGAGCGGCGTGCCGTCGAAGCGTTCCACGAGGTGCGGGTCGGCGTAACCGCGGTGCCCGAGCACGTGCAGGCGCCCGGCACGGGAGCCGTACATCACGAGGGCCTGGCCGCCGATGGCCGGGACGATCTCGTCGGCGACCAGATCCACCACGTCCTGCACGCTCACCGCCTCGGTGAGCGCGCTCGCCAGCGCCAGCACATGGTGGATGGTCACCAGGCGGCCCGGCCCCTCCACCCGGGAGGCGTGCTCGGCCTCGGCGACCGCACGGGCCCGCGAGATCCGTACGCTCAGCCCGTTCGTCCCCGGGTACAGCCGGAACGACAGCCAGTCGCTCGGCGGTCTGAGCGCCACGAACGACGTCACGTGCTGGCTCATCAGCGCCGCCCGGTACCGGTCCTCGTACGCCGGATCGTTCAGCCAGGGCACCGACACCCACAGCTGCGTGCCCAGCAGACCGCTCACCGGGATGCCGAGCAGTTCGGCCGTGGCCGCGTTGGCGAAGGTGATCCGCCCGTGCAGGTCGAGCGCGCACATCCCGTACGGCAGCCGCGCCACCATCCGCGCCGCCTCCACCGTGCCGAGCGTGCCCGCCACCATGGTCGCCGACGGCGCCGACAGGTCCGGCTCCGGCAGCACCGGCCTGCCCTCCTCCTCCGCGCGCCGCAGCCGCTTCGCCAGCCGGTCGCAGGCCGAGGTCAGCTGGTCCCGCTCGCGCTCGCTGAGCTCCGGCGGGTGCGAGCCGGGCCAGGTGAGGAACACGGCGCCGTAGGTGGTGTCGCGGGTCGCCACCGGCAGCGCGGCCAGGGCGAACGGATAGGGCAGGACCACGGCGATCCGGGGATAGCGGCGGGCCATCTGCTCCTCGCCGCTGACCCACACCAGCCGCTGACCGCGCACCGCCTCGGAGACGGGGACCGGCGCGCTCAGCCCCACCCGCTCCCACGGCGCGGCGAACGACCTCGGCAGGCCCGCCATGACCGCCATCTCCAGGACCGGCTCGTCCGGTGCCAGCAGGTACACCGCCCCGGAGTGGGCCCCGACGTCGTCCATCATCGAGGCCAGCGCCAGGGAGAGCAGCGGATGGCCGACGCGAGCCGTCTCCACGGTCGTCCGCCCCGCGGACGCATGGATGTCGGACATGCCCACCACCTCCTCGCGGCCGCGCGACGGTTCCAGGGTCCAGGCTCCTCCTCGGGGGCCGCCCACGCACGGCGAGCGCCGTCCCGGACGAACCGCCGTACCCCCTCCCGCCCGGCCCATGCCCCCTCGCCTGATGCGCGCGCTGGCGCGCGGGCGCCGCGAGTGCGCCCCCGCGCCCCCCGATGGCTGGTTCTTCGCGCCCCGGTGTGTGGTCATGGCCGCCGACAATGGGCACGCGCTTGGGGCGGAGGACATCGGTCGGCCGGGAGGCGGAGGGCGAACGTGATCGGGGTACTGCTCGTGCACGACGAATGTCTGGTCAGGTCGGTCCTCGCGGAGTGGCTGCGCCAGGAACCCGACCTGGCGGTCCACGACGCGTCGTGGCGGGCGGCGCCGGGCCGCGCGCGCTCCCTGCGGCCCGACGTCTGCGCGGCCGACCTGGACTGCGCCGACGCGGTCGGCATCCCGCCCCTGGGCGACCTGCGCGGCGCGGCCGGACCCGCCCCCGCCCCCGGGCTGCTGGTCCTGGCCAACGCGGGCAGACCCGGACTCCTGAAGCGCGCGGCCGAGGCCGGGGCCCTCGGGTACGTGGACAAGGAGGGCTCGCCGCAGCGGCTGGTGTCCGCGATACGCGAGGTCGCCCGGGGGAGACGCTTCGTCGACGACTCCCTCGGCTTCGGCTTCCTCAAGGCCGCCGAGATGCCGCTGACGCGCCGTGAGCTGAGCGTGTTATCCCTGGCCGCCGAGGGGGCCTCCGTCGCCGAGATCGCCGGCAGCCTGCACCTGTCCCACGGGACCGTGCGCAACTACATGGCCGCCATCACCCGCAAGACGGGGGCGCGCAACAGGATCGACGCCATCCGGATCTCGCAGGGCGAGGGCTGGCTCTGAGGAACACCCGCCGCGCCGAGGCGGCGGGGCGGGTACGGGGGACCAGGCGCCGACCAGGTCCCGGTACAGCGGCGAACGGGCCAGCAGTTCGGCGTGTTCCCCGTATGCGACGGACCGCCCGTCCATGACGAGCACCCGGTCGGCGCGGCGGGCCGAGCTGACGCGGTGGGCGACCACCACCAGGGTGGTGCCCGGACGGCGGGCGAAGGCCCGTTCCGCGCGCTCCTCCGCCTCCGCGTCCAGGTGACAGGTCGCCTCGTCGAGGATCACGACCGGTGCGGACGAGAGATACGCCCGGCCCAGCGCCACGAGCTGCCGCTCCCCGGCGGACAGTGTGCGCGGGTCGACCTGTCCGGCCGGGCCGCCCAGCCGGACCATCACCTCGGTGAGCCCCACCGCCTCCGCCGCGTCCCACAGCTCCTCCTCGGGCACGGGTTTCGGCCGCAGTTCGCCGAGGTTCTCGGCGAGGGATCCCCCGAAGACGTACGCCTCCTGCGGAATGAGCACCCGGTGTGCGCGCGATGTGGCCGCGGACACCGGTTCCCCGCACAAGCGGACGGTGCCGTGCCGGGGGCGCAGCAGGCCCGCGACGAGCCCGGCGAGGGTGGACTTCCCGACACCACTGGGACCGACGACGGCCAGATGCGTGCCATGGGGGAGGCGCAGGCCGAGGTCGTCGATGACGGGGTCGGCGCCCGGGCCGTAGGCGAAGGTGACGCCGGACAGGGAGAGGGCCAGGAGGGGGGAGCCGGGGTCGGGGGCGAGGAGGGCAGCGGCGTCAGGCGGTGCCGGGGCCGTCGGCGGCTCGGGCCGGGGCGGTGTGTGCGCCTCGTGGGGAGCGGGGCTCGGGGGCAGCAGCCGGCGCAGGACGACCGCGAGCCGGGAGCCGCTGGTGCCCAGGCCGTGGACCAGGTTCTGGAGCGCCGGCAGGAGGGACTGGGTGACATAGGCGAGGGCGCCGATCAGGGCGCCCGCGGTGACTCCCCGGTCCAGCAGCCAGGGGGTCGTGGCCAGGAGCAGGACGACGGGCAGGTGGCCGCCGATCGCGAGGGCGGCGACCCGTACGACGCCCCAGCGGGCCAGTGAGCGGGCGGCCCGGTCCTCGGCGTCGACACGGCGGCCGGTGTCGGCGGCGACGAGGTCCTCCGCGCCGGCCGCCGTGATGTCCCGCAGCCCGGGGCAGACGTCCCCGAGCCGGGCGGCGAGGGCCTCGTCGGCGACGAGGAAGGTCTCCTGGCGGCGGGCCAGCGGCCGCAGCGTCGACAGGAACAGCACCACGCCGGCGACCAGCGGGGGGCCCACCACGAGCAGCAGCGCAGGGGCCAGCGAGAGGAGTCCGAGGAGCGCCCCGGCGGCGGTGAACAGGAACGAGCGCGAGACCATCACCAGCCCGGCGAAGGTGTCCCGGGCGATCTCCACCTGCTGGGTCAGCCCGGACAGGGCCCCGCCGTCCGCCTCCCGCACCCCCCGCCCGACCACCTCGCGCACCAGCCGGTCCCGCAGGGGCTCCACCAGCCCCGCCACACACCCGTACACCCGCCCGGTCCCGTACGCCCCGACGGCCACCGCCCCGGCTCCGGCCGCGAGCCACCCCAGCCCGGCCGCCGGGCGCCCGGCGAGAAACCCGTCGTCGAGGGCCCGCGCCAGGGCGTACCCCGTCAGGAACGTCTGCACCGTCTCCAGCAGGGACCACAGCACCAGTCGTACGACGACACGCCGCCTGCTCCGGAGGAAGCGGAGGCCGCGACGGGGGAGGCCGGGCGGGGAGAGGTGCTCGGCCCGCCCGGTCCCGGACCGTTCGCCACCGGTCCCGGACCGGCTCGATCCGAACGGCCCGGGCCGTCCGTCCCGCTCCGGCCCGCACGCGTCCGCCGGGCCCGACGCGCCCGGCACCGGAGCGGGCCGTGGCACGGGCCCGGTGTCCGCCGGGCGGCTCGCGGTCTCCGGCCCCGGTGCGGTCTCCGCCCGGCCGGCTCGGAGCCGCTCGTCCTGGCGGTCCATCACCCACCGCCGTGCGGAGGCGTGCCGGACCCGGTGGCCCGTGGCCCGTCCCTGCCGGGCGGGACCGCCCGGTCCTCCCCGTCCTCCGAGGCGTCGGCCCCGGCCCCTTCTCCGAACAGGTCCCGGTACGCCGCCGTCCGCCACAGCTCGGCGTGCGGTCCCACCGCCCGGACCTTTCCCCCGTCCAGCCAGGCCACCGCGTCCGCGCGGGCGGCCGTGGTGACGCGGTGGGCGATGATCAGACGGCTGCCGCCGGTGGCGGGTGCGAGGAGCGTCTCGGTGATGCGGTGCTCGGTGACGGTGTCGAGGCTGGACAGGGCGTCGTCGAGGACGAGGAGACGGCCGTCGCGGGCGAACGCCCGGGCGAGACCGAGGCGTTGGGCCTCCCCGCCGGACAGGGGGGCGTCCGCGCACGGGGTGGCGTAGCCCTCGGGGAGACGTCGGACGAAGCCGTCGGCGTGCGCGGCGCGGGCGGCCTCCCGGACGCGGGCCGGGGAGGGGCGCGGGACACCGAAGGCGATGGTGTCGGTGACGGAGTCGCCCAGCAGGGCCGGGCGTTCGAAGGCATGGGCGACCGCCCGGCGCAGTTCCCGGCGGTCCAGTTCGGGCAAGGGGACCCCGTCGAGCCGGACCTCTCCCTCGTCCGGGTCGGCCAGCCGCCCGGCGACGGCCGCCAGCAGCGACTTGCCCGCCCCCGAGCGGCCCACGACGGCCAGTGTGCTCCCGCCCGGCACGACGAGATCGACCCCGTCCAGTACGGCGCGCCCACCGCGCCGGACGGTCACGGAGCGCAGCTCCAGGCATCCCACCGGGAGTCCCCGCTCCGCGGGCGGGAGCGTCCGCTCGCCGTACGCGGTCGGCGGCTCGGCCAGGACCTCGGCGAGCCGGTCCGCCCCCGCCCGGGCGCGGACCAGGCCCGAGACATGGCCGACCAGGACGCCGACGCCTGCGGCCAGCACCGCGTAGCGGGACGCGGCGAGCAGCTCGCCCACGGACAGCCGGTGCCGGGTCAGCAGGACGCCGGCCGTGGCCACGACGGAGAGCTGCAGCAGGGGTGCCAGGGCGGCGGCCCGCGCGGCGGCCCGGCCCTGGACCCGCCACATCCGGTGCCCCTCGCGGGAGAGTTCGGGCAGGGGGCCCAGGACGCGGGCGACGGTCCGGTCGGCGGTCCCCGCGGCGGCGATCGTGCGGTGTCCGGCGACGGCCTCGGCCAGTCCGCCCGCGATACGGCCCTGGGCCTGCTGATAGCGCGCGACGCAGTCGGAGGAGCCCCGGGCGAGCGCGCGCAGCACCAGGGCGAGCAGCGGGGCTCCGGCCAGGAACACCACCATGAGCAACGGGTCGATGAGGCCCAGTGCCACCACAGCGCCCAGCGGGCCGGTGAGCGCGGCGAGCAGCGCGGCCGCGGTGGCGGGCGCCGTTCCGGCCTGGGCCGCGTTCCCGACGAGCCGGGCCACCAAATCGCCGGGCCCGAACCGGCCGACGGCCCGTGGCCCCACGGCCAGCACGTGTCCGACCAGACGGTGGCGCAGCCAGGCGGTGGACCGGGCGCTCGTGGTCCCGGCGAGCACGGTCTCGACCGCGTCCAGGGCGGCGACGGCGAGCACCAGCCCGGTCGACCACAGCACCCAGCGCGCGGCGCCCGGGTCGCCGGCCAGCAGCAGGTCCAGGGCCCGCCCCAGGGCGAGCGGCAGTGCCAGGGTCGCCCCCGTCGCGGTCACGGACACCAGTGCCAGGGCCGTGCAGCGGGGACCGGAGTGGCGGACGGCGGAGCGCAGCAGGGGGACGGACACGGCTGCCGGGCCGGGGGCGCCGGCTTCGCGGAGGGTCGTCGTCATACCCGTCCTGACGTGGATGGATGAGCCCCGGACGGTTCCTTCCCGGGCAGGGGAGAGGAACCGTCCGGGGCTGTCGGCGCGGCTCAGCCGCTGTGCCGGTCCGACGGGCGCCCGGGACGAGCCGGGCGCCCCGGCCGGGTCAGAGGCAGAGCGTGATGCTGGCCGCGCTCACACAGGACAGCACGCTCAGGGAGCTGGGCCCGCCGGTACCGGTCGTCTCGTCGGCTTCCATCGTCTGCAGGTCGAGAAGTGCCATGTCGATTCCTTTCGGTCGTGGCCCGCGCGGCGGGCCTTGGGGACGGGGGTGTCACGTCACGACTCCGCCGGGTGGCGGAACCGCGTCACAGGGGCCGCCGTCGTGGCGGCGGCAGGAACGGCAGGTGTGCGGTGGCGCCGTCGGCCGTGGCGTGTGCCGCGCCGAGGGCCAGCAGACATCCCGCCGTCCCGGTACCGAGGTCCATGGAGAGCCGCATCAAGTGGTTTCCGGGAAAGGCCAGTTGTCCCTCGTAGGGCATCGAGTGCCAGCCGAGCGCGGCGATCTGTTCCGTCAGTGCCTCGCGCGGGGCGCCCGTCCGGGCGAGGTGGAGGATCATCCCGGCGCGGCCCTCGAACAGCCCGGGCTGTGCGTAGAAGCGGTAGGTCGCGGCGGTGAGGACGCCCGCGCGGATCTCCGCGAACCCGCCCTGTGCGCCGTCGACTTCATCCGTTCCCGAGTCGCCCGGTGCGGTGCCCGTCGCGGCCAGGTGGTCGTCGAGCACCATGCCGACGCCCACGCTCCCGTCACCGAGGTAGGGCATCGTCCGCCATCCCTCGTCGACGGCGAGCCCGCCGTTCTTCTGGTCGACCAGGCACTCCAGGTCCTGCCGCAGTGCCTCGCCGGCCGACGCGAGCAGCGCGGGATCGCCCGTCGCCTCGTACCGGCGCAGCAGGAACAGGGCGGGTCCGCTCGCGCCGCGCAGCAGACCGGCGCGGCGGCGGGGCGGTGCCGGGCGGGGCTCGCCGAGGCGGTCCGCGAGGAGTCGCGCGGCCTCGGCCGCGCGGTCGCGCAGTCCCTGCTCGCCGGTGGTCCGCGCCAGCTCGTCCAGCACCAGGCCGAGCCCGGCCAGACCCCCGCGCAGGTCGGACGACAGCCTGTGCCACTTCTCGGCGAGGATCTGCTCGACCAGGTCCAGGGCCCGCTGCCGGTGGCCCAGCCGGTCGAGGGTGAGGGCCACACCGGCGAGACCGTCGTACAGGCCGAGCGGGGTCCCGACGGGCACCGGGGCGGTGTGGTCGAGCAGCCAGCGCTCGCCCTCCTCGTAGCGCTCCGCGCCGACCTCCGCGAGCGCGTACAGGACGCCCGCCGCGCCGTGCGCGAGGCCGAGTCCGCCGCCGTCGGAGAACTGGGCGACGTCCCCGGGGAAGAGCCGGTCGTCGCGCTCCGGCGTGGCTGAGGCCAGGATCGCCTTGACCATCGAGTCCCGGCTGTACGGCCAGTCCCCGGGCTCGGCGAGGGGCCAGCCACCGCCCGCCGCCCGTACCCCCCGGGACCCTGCGGGCCCGGGCCCGGCGGCACCGCTTCCCCGGGTGATCTCCGCGACCGCCTCGTCGAGGAACGCGCGCGGCACCTCGGGGAACCGCTCCGCGATCACCGTGGCCAGATGGGCGGCCTTCTCCCGCTCCACCACGAACAGGGAGGTGACCGGCAGGAACAGCGCGAGGCGCAGACACGCCAGGGCGTAACGGTCGACGTCCGGGCCGGTGCGGTCCGGGGGCGCGAGGAAGCCGGGGTGGGCGACGGTCTGCCGGCCGTTCTCCTCGGCGGGGGCCGCGGCCTCGAAGTCGAGGAGGGTCACCGTCCGGTCGTCCGGCGCGACCATGATGTTGAAGACGTGCAGGTCGTTGAAGACGATCCCGCGCGCGTGCACCGCCGCGACCGCCTCCTCGACGGCCCGGTGCACCCGCAGCGCCCAGTCGGTGTACGCGGCGACCGCGCCCGGCCCGGGGTCCGCGGACAGCAGGGGATGCCGTTCGGCGACGCAGGAGTTCAGCGGGCGGCCCTCGACGAAGTCCATGACGAGGAAGCGGTGGTCGCCGAGAGTGAACCAGTCGCGCACGCCGGGCACCACGCCCAGTCCGGCCAGCCGTTCCAGCGCCTCCTTCTCCCGCTCCAGCCGGGTCACCGCGTCGGCCCCGTCGGCGGCCAGCCCGGCGTGCGGACGTCCCTCCTTGAGGACGACCCGGCTGCCGTCACGGGTGTCCGTGCCGACGTACACGCCGCCGCCGTTGGAGAAGTGCAGTGCCTTGTCGATGCGGTACGGCAGATCACCGACCGTGGTCGTGTTGCGCGCCGCCAGCTGGGGCTCCAGGAAGGCGGGCAGGGGCACCCACTCGGGCACGTGGAAGGTCGGCTTGCGCTGGTCCGGCACCAGGGTGCCGGCGCCGTCGCGGACCGCCGGGACGAGCGTGCCGCGCTCGTCGACGACGAAGGAGCGGGCGAAGGCACCGTAGCGGACGTACAGCGGTCCGTCGTTCCAGCGCAGGTCGGTGAGGATGTACGGCCCCTCGTGGCCGTCGAGGAGGCCGCCCAGCTCGCGCAGGACGAGGTGCAGCTGCTCCTCGTCGGCCGGGTAGACCGTGACGAACTTGCCGCTGGTGTCGCGGGCCGCGTACTTGGCGTTGCGCAGATGCAGCAGATGCGGGCCCGGCACGAACTTGAACGGGATGTCGCGGGGCACGCAGTAGTCCCACACGATCGCCGCGATCCGGTCCGCGTTCCCCCGGGTGGCGGAGGCGTGCACCTTCCATCCCTGGGTGGGTCCGGGACGGGGCCGTCCGCCGTCGTCGACCGGCGTCAGCGTCAGCCAGTCCCCGATCCGCACGGCCCGCCAGCCCTCGGGGACCGGGCGTGCGGCGGTCTCGTAGCCGGGAGCCGCCGTACCGGCGCGGTCGCCGGCCGGGATCCGGTCCGGTGTCTCGTAGAAGTGTCTGTCGGCGAGCGCGTACGCCTCGTACCGCTTGTCCATGCCGGTTCCCCCGGGTCGTGTGCCGTCGCTCCCTGGGCCAAGTGAGGACGAGCCTTCCAGCCCGCGGCGGTGCCCGACAGTCACGGCTGTCACCACAAACCCCTCACGCCTGTCACGCTCCCACCGTGCGGAACGCATGCGTAAAGATGTGTTCGACCCCCTTCGAAACTCTTCGGGCCGGGCGGCGCGGGAACGGGTCCCCGGCCCGGCGGGACGGTCCCAGGGGCTGCGCGACCGTGCCGGAAGCGCTGTAATTACGGACGTGGTCAGTGCAGGCGCTGCGGAACGCGGAACGAGGACGCTGCGTGCCGAACTCGCGCTCAAGTCGCTCGGCGGCCATCTCGATCCGCACGAGCGGCTGCACGCCATCCTCGAACAGGTGCTCGTGTTCACCAGTGCGGCCGTCGCCGCCGTCTACCTCCCGGACGGCGAGGGCGACGCCCTGCTCCTGGCGGGCTCCGCCGGTGTCCCGAGAACCCTGTACGGGCTCCGCGACAGCTATCCGGCGGCGGGGGCCGCCCCGGTCGCCGACGTGTGCCGCTCGGGCCGGCCGCGCTGGCTCGTCTCCGCCGACCTCCAGGAGGACCCCGACGCCCGACGCGCCCACGCCGAGGACTTCTCGCTGGGCGTCTTGCCGCTGCGGGAGCGCGGCTGCCTCGTCGCCGTCGGGGACGGCCCGGACGCCTTCGGCGCCGAGGACCGGCAGTGCCTCGACCTGCTCGCCGAGGCGGTCACCAGCTCCGTGCCCGCGCCGCCCGCCGGGCCCGGCGCCTCGTTCGACCTGGCCATGGACACCGGGCGGGTCGAGGTCGACGAGGGGCTGCTGGAGCTGTTCGGCATGGGCCCGGACGACTTCGACGGCCGGGTGGAGACACTGATCGCGCAGACCGTGCCCGAGGACCTGCCCGCGCTGATGTCCGTCGTGGAGGCGGACCACATGTCCATCGGTGACCGGGAGCTGGAGTTCCGCATCCTGCAGCCCTCCGGCGAACAGAAGTGGCTCAGGCTGCGCGGCCGCATCCTGCCCGGCCGCGAGGACCGGCCCGCCCGGCTCGTCGGCACCGTCGCCGACGCCTCCACCCTGCGCACCGGCCGCGGCGACGTGGCCCGCATCCAGCGCCTCGCCGCCGCCCTGGCCACCGCCGGTACGGTCCGTGACGTCAGCCAGGCCGTGGTGACCGCCCTGCGCAAGCCGCTCCGGGCGGACCGGATCGCCCTCGCCGAGCTGGAGGGCGACCGGCTGGTCGTCACCGTCCTCGATCCGCCGCAGCCGGAGATCTGGCCCGAGGTGTGGCGCTCCGAATGGCGCTCCGAGTGGCCCGACGCGCCCGTGCGCACCATGCCGACCCTCGCCGCCGCGCTCCGCGAGGGACGCGCCGGGATCTGGCCCGCCGGCGCCGCTCTCGAACCCGCCCTCGCCGATGTCGGCCCCGGCGGTCTGGCCGTCCTCCCGCTGCCCGCCGGGGGCCGCATGGCCGGGGCCTGTCTGATCGGCTGGGACACCCCCCACGATTTCGGCCCCGAGGAACGCGCCCTGCTCACCGCCGCCTCGGGCCTCGCCGGGCAGGCCCTGATGCGGGCCCACGCCTTCGACGCCGAACACGAACTCGTCGGCATGCTCCAGCGCACGCTCCTGCCCCGCCGGCTGCCCCAGCTGCCGGGCGCGGTCGCCGTCGCCCGGTACCTGCCCACCACCGCCGGTCTGGAGGTCGGCGGCGACTGGTACGACGTCATCCCGCTGCCGGACAACCACGTCGCCCTCGTCATCGGCGACGTCCAGGGCCACAACGCGGGCGCCGCCACCCTCATGGGCCAGATGCGCACCGCCCTGCGCGCCTACGCCGTCGAGGGGCACCCTCCGGACGTGGTGGTCTCGCACGCCAACCGGCTCCTCATGGACATGGAGACCGACCTCTTCGCCACCTGCTGCTACGTCGACATCGACATGGAGGAGGGGTCCGCCTGGTACGTGCGCGCCGGACACATCCCGCCGGTGGTGCGTCACCCGGACGGCTCCACCGAGATCAGCGAGGCGGAGGGCGGGCCGCCCCTCGGGGTCGTCATGCGCGCGGACTTCCCCATGAGCCCGCTGCGGCTGGCCCCCGGCACCCTGCTGGCCCTCACCACGGACGGCCTCGTCGAGTCCGCCGACGTCGACGTCGAGGACGGTCTCGACCATCTCGCCGCCGAACTGGCCGCCGCCGACCCCGCCCACCTCGGGGTGGTCGCCGACACCCTCCTGGGCGGCGCCAACCGGGACGACGACGTGGCCCTGCTGCTCGTGCGCTACGACGGCATGGCCCTGCGGCCCCAGCGCGAGAACTGGAGCGTGTGGCGGGTCCCCCAGGCGGTCGGCCAGGCCCGCCGCTACACCCGGCGGGTGCTGCGCCGCTGGGGCGTGGAGTCCACGGCCGACACCGTGCTGCTCGTCGTCTCCGAACTCGTCACCAACGCCCTCGTCCACACCGACGGCCGGGTCCGCCTCGACCTCACCCTCCTGGCCGACCGCCTGCGCGTCGCGGTCGCCGACTCCTCACCCCGTACGCCGACGAAGCCGACCGTCATCGGCTGGGAGGCCACGGGCGGGCGCGGCATCCTCCTCGTCGAGGCCATGTCCACGGCCTGGGGCACGGTCCCGGTCAGCGGCGGCAAGCAGGTGTGGGCGGAGATCCCCCTCGACTGAACGCCGGTGCGGGTCCCTGAGCGGGATGCGACCCTGTCCCCGTGCGCCTCCTGCTGATGTCCGACACCCACCTGCCCAAGCGCGCGAAGGCGCTGCCCGAGCGGCTCCTCGCCGAGATCGCGGAGGCCGACGTGGTCGTCCACGCCGGCGACTGGGTCGACGAGGCCACCCTCGACCTGCTGGAGACCCGTTCACGCCGGCTGATCGCCGTGTACGGCAACAACGACGGCCCCGCCCTGCGCGCCCGCCTGCCCGAGGTCGCCCACGCCGAACCGGCCGGTCTGCGCCTCGCCGTCGTCCACGAGACCGGCCCCGCACAGGGCCGCGAGGCGCGCTGCACCGCCCGCTTCCCCGACACCGACGTCCTCGTCTTCGGCCACAGTCACATCCCCTGGGACACGACCACGCCCACCGGCCTGCGCCTCCTCAACCCCGGCTCCCCGACCGACCGCCGCCGCCAGCCCCACTGCACGTACATGACGGCGACGGTCACGGAGGGCGAGCTGACGGACGTGGAACTGCACCGACTGCCACCCCGGACCTGAACCGAGCGCCCGTCGCTCACCCACCCGGGGCCGACGGATGGATCACCCCGGTCGTCACCGACAGCGGCACCCCGCTGCCACCCCACCGCAGCGCGACGATCTCCGCCGCCACGGAGACGGCGACCTCCTCCGGCGTACGGGCGCCGAGGTCGAGGCCGACGGGGGAGCGCAGCCGGGACAGTTCGGCCGCGTCGAGCCCGGCCTCCCGCAGCCGCCGCGTCCGGTCGTCGTGCGTACGGCGGCTGCCCATCGCCCCGATGTACGCGGCCGGCCGGCGCAACGCCTCCTCCAGCAGCGGCACGTCGAACTTGGGGTCGTGGGTGAGTACACAGACGACCGTGCGGTCGTCGGTGGGGGTGTCGCGCAGATAGCGGTGCGGCCAGTCGACGACGACCTCGACGGCGGCGGGAAAGCGTTTCGGGGTGGCGAAGACGGGGCGGGCGTCACACACCGTGACCCGGTAGCCGAGGAAGTCGCCGATCCGGGCCACCGCCGCCGCGTAGTCGATCGCGCCGAACACCAGCATGCGGGGCGGGGGCGCGAACGAGTGCAGGAAGACCGCGACCGAGTCCTCCCGCCGCTCCCCGTGCGGGCCGTAGTGCCGCGTCCCGGTGATCCCCTGAGCCAGCTCCCCGCGCGCGTCGGCGGCCACCGCGGCGTCCAGGCCCGCCGAGCCGAGGGTGCCCCGGGCCCCGTCCGGCCACACCGCCAGCGAGGCGCCGCGCCGTCCCGGGCCGTCGATCACGGTCGCCACCGTCACCGGGTCCCCGGCACCCACCGTCTCGACGACCCGCCCGAACGACGGGTCCTCGGCAGCGGTCACCCGGCGCACCAGGAGCGTGATCTCCCCACCGCAGGTCAGTCCGACCGCGAACGCGTCGTCGTCGCTGTACCCGAAGGTCGCCGACCGCGCCGCGCCGGACGCCACGACCTCCTGGGCCAGCTCGAACACCGCGCCCTCCACACAGCCGCCGGACACACTGCCCACGACCTCGCCACCGGGCCCGACCGCCATGGCCGCCCCCGGATCACGCGGCGCGCTCCGGCTGACCGCGACGACGGTGGCGAGCGCGAAGGGTGAGCCCGCCGCGTACCACTCGCCGAGCGCCGGCAGGATCTCGCGCATCGCCCGCTCCTCTCGCCGTCCCGGCGGTTCCCCCTCCATCCAAGTACGACGTCCGCGGTACGGCACACCGACAGGTCGCCCCTGGCGGTGCGCGCAGGTCCGAGGGCGTCGGCGCAGGACGCGCCGACGCCCATGGGGATGAGGGTCGACGCCCCTGTTCGGGTGGCCGGTGCCGCGCGTCGCGCAAGGCGAGTTGCCATGGCGGGCCCAGGTACATGAAATGACCATGCTCCTGAGTCCGAGCACCCACCGTCACACACACCTGGGAGGATGCATGCCCTCTGCCACTGCCCGCGGCGCCGTGACCCTCGGCGCCCTGGCCGCAGCTCTCACCACGTCCCTCTCCGCACCGGCCGCGGCGGACGTCGGGGACGAGGACGTGGTACGGGTCAGGCTCGTCGGCCATGCCGCGTACGACACGGCCGCCGCGCACACCGATCCGGGCGACAGCTGGACCACGTATCTGCAGCTGTACGACCCCAAGGGCAAGTACGTCGGCGACGGCGGCTCGCGCTGCACCCTCGTCGAGGCGGACCACCACCGGTCCACCGCGCAGTGCACGCGCGTGCTGCGCCTCAAGGGCGGGGAGATCACCCTCCACGACATGATCAGCCGCAAGGGCCACGAACCCGTCACGGCCAAGACCTCCATCGCCGGCGGCACGGGCATCTACAACGACGCCGAGGGCGAGGGCTACATCACCTTGGAGCGCAAGCGCGTCGTCTTCGACCTGTACGTCGATGACTGACCGGCACCCCCGCGCCGACGGCGCGTCGGCCGTTCCGCCGTCCGAGTGCACCCTGTCCGACCTGGAGGTTCTGTGATCACATCGGCTGTTTCCAGGGTGGTCGTCACCGCCCTCACCACCACGCTCGTCCTCCTTCCGACGTCGGCGCGGGCCGAGCAGAAGGACGAGGACAACGACATCGAGAGGATCGAGCTCGTCGGCGTCAACCGGGTCGCCACCTGGCCGTCCCTGGACGGTGTGATCGGCAGTACCTGGACCACTCCGCTGGACCTGTACACCAAGCACCAGGCCAAGAAGTCGGGGAAGCCGAAGCTGCGGTACGCCGGTGACGGCGAGTCGGAGTGCGACGTGGTGCAGACCCGGGCCCAGGCGGTGACCGCCCAGTGCACCCGCGTGCTGCGCCTGAAGAAGGGCACGCTGACCCTCAGCGACATGGTCGACTACCAGCCCCTGCGGCCCGTCACGGCCAAGACCGCGATCGTCGGCGGCACCGGTCGCTACCGCTCCGCCTACGGAGACGGCTACATCACCCTGGACGGGCACCGGACCCACATCGTGCTCAACGTCGACGAGTGACGCGAGGACGAACCGACGACCGGTGCGGGAGACGCGGTGCGCGTCCCCGCACCGGTGCCGTTCGCTTCGGGCCGCCCTCAGTCGTCGACGCCGGAGGTCTTCTCGATGAGGCGGGTGAACACGATGAGCGCGCCCAGGGCGGGCAGCAGACCGGCCAGCGTCCACAGGACGCAGAAGCCCGCCGAGGCACTGACCGTCATGAGCAGCAGCGTGGGCGCGTCCTCGGAGATCCCGGCCATCAACAGCAGGAACACGATGGACAGGATGCCCATGCCGATGATGGTGAAGAACGGCCACAGATAGTTGACGACGGGAAGGAGGCGGGCCTTTCTCGCCTTGCGCAGAAAGGTGTTGTCGCAGGCCCGAGTGATCATCGCCAGGACGCCGAACACGGACCCGATGATGACACCCACCATGGAGACGGCGACGCCCAGCACCTCGTCCATCGGCAGGTCGTCGTCGTGCCCGATCCAGGCGCCCCCGAGGCCGCCGAGCGTCGCCGCCAGCGGTTCCCCCCACCACCAGCTCCGCAGGCTCACGTGGACGACCCCCATGAACTCCTTGAAGTACTTGTTCCCCGTGGTGCGTCCCGAGGGCTCCTCGGGAGAGGAGCCGGTGTCGGTCCGCGGTTCTGTGCCCATGCAAGCCCAGCCCGATGGTGGTCCGTCGCGCCGAGCCCCTCACGCGCGGCTCGACCTCTGTCGCGGCACTTCGTCATGGGCCGGGCAGGAGATTGTCACCGCCCTTCCGGCGTTGCTCCGCCTCCACGGCCGCCTCGTACCTACCCATGTCCCGTATCGCGTCGTACAGCGACGCGCAGCGCTCGTTGCGCGGCTCCGGACGCTTCTTCCCCTCCGATGCCCCGAGGCGGTCGAAACGGGGCAGGGCGCTGCGCGGGTCGAAGTCACGCGTGCCTGGCTTGTGTTCGCGGAGCTCGCGAAAAGAGCTGTTCACCGCTCGTACCGCCTTTCGTGTGCGTCGGACGGAGTCCCGAACAAAAGGGCTCAAACTGCGCTCAACCATAGGCCGGTTCCGTCGGCAGGGCCTTTCGTGGTGACGTTCGGGTGAACGTCAGCCGAATTCCGCGGCGCGCACTCGGTGACGGTCCTCCGCTCGGCCCCGAGGGCTCCCGCGGTCGGTGGCGAGCCCCCGCACGGTCGCGCGAGGCAAAGAATCGGTCGTGACCGGTGAACTCTTATGCGAAAACGGGTACTTACTCGTGCGTCAGTTGCTATTGACGGCCCGCCTGCCGATTGGGACGGTGGTGCACATGTCGAATGTGGCGGACATGTCAAGATTGCGCACTCGTCTGCTCGGTGTCCTGGTACTCGTCACCGGCTTCCTGACCACGGCGGGCCCCACCCAGCCCGCCTCCGCTCTCACTGATGATCTCTGGTTCGACTCGCAGGCCGCGGCCACCCTCACCGTCGAGGGCGGCCGCTTCAAGGACGGGCTCGGCCGCGAGGTCGTCCTGCGCGGTTACAACGTCTCGGGTGAGACGAAACTCAAGGAGAACAACGGTCTGCCCTTCGCGTCGGTCGCCGACGCGAGGAAGTCGGCGACCGCGCTCAGGGCGCTCGGCGGCGGCAACTCCGTCCGCTTCCTGCTCTCCTGGGCGTACGCGGAACCGGTGCGCGGGCAGGTGAGCACCAGCTACCTCGCGGCGGCCACCGCACAGATGGGCGCCTTCCTGGACGCGGGCATCAAGGTCTACCCCGACTTCCATCAGGACCTGTACTCCCGCTGGCTGTTCGACTCCGACAGCTGGTACACCGGCGACGGCGCGCCCAAGTGGGCCGTCGACCTCGGCAACTACCCCGACGAGTACTGCGGGATCTGCCCGTTCTGGGGCCAGAACATCACCTCCAACGCGGCGGTCACGAAGTCGACGTACGACTTCTGGCACAACACCTACGGTGTCCAGGACTCCTTCCTGGACACCGCGCAGAAGACGATGGCGTACGTGAAGTCGAACCTCACGTCCGCCCAGTTCCAGGGCGTCGTCGGCTTCGACCCGTGGAACGAGCCGCATCCCGGCGTCCTCGACTCGGGACAGACCAGCAGGGCGTGGGAGAAGGACGTCCTGTGGCCGTTCTACGTCAAGTTCCGCTCCCGGATGGACGCGGCGGGCTGGCAGTCCAAGCCGGCCTTCGTCGAGCCGAACCTCTTCTGGAACGCCAACATCGACTTCCAGAAGCAGGAGGGCGGCCTCCTCGACGCCGGCACCATCGGACCCCGCTTCGTCTTCAACACCCACTTCTACGACCAGAAGGCGATCTCCGGCGTCTTCATGTGGGGCAAGGCGGAGAACGGCCAGTACGTGAACGACTTCGGGACCGTCCGTGACCGGGCCACCGCCGGCGGCACCACGGCCATCATCAGCGAGTTCGGACACCCGCTCAGAGGCTCGGTCTCCGACAAGGCGCCCACGGTCTACAAGGCCATGTACCAGGCGCTGGACTCCCGGGTGAAGGGCGTGGACTGGTGGTCGAAGCCGGCCTCCTCCGGCCCGGTCCTCTCCGGTTCCCAGTGGCAGTGGGACATCTACTGGGGCCGCCACCACGAGCTGATGAACGACAACCCCGACAAGGTGCAGGTCGAGGGCGACGCCTGGAACGACGAGGACCTCTCCGCGGTACGTCTCGACGACTCCGGTACGGCCGTGCTCCGCCAGGACGCCCGGATGCTGGACCGGATCTACCCGAGCGCCACGGCGGGCAGCACGGTCGCCTTCACCTACGAGGACCGTTCGCGGGACGGTTCCACGACCCTGACGTGGAACCCGGTCCCCGGCTCGCTGCCGAACGTCTCCTCGCTCGTCGGCTCCGGTCAGTACTCCCTGCTGGTCTGGCGCTCGGACGGCAGCACGGAGCCGACCGAGCTGCACCTGCCGGCGTCCTTCCCCACCGCGTCCACCACGGTGGTGTCCGACCTCGGGGTGACCGCCGCGCCGCCGGCGTACACCACGTCCACACCGATCGCCGCCGCCAAGGAGCCGGGCGGCACCGGCAGCCGCCGTCTGCTGCTGACCGCCGCCGACACGGGCAAGCTGCACTACGCCCTGGTCACCAACGGCGCGACAGCCCCGTCCGCCGCGCAACTGGGCGCGGCACGGACGGAGCTGTCGAACTGGCTGACCGCCAGGTTCAGTTAGCCGAGGGTCCGGTCCAGTCGGCGGGCACCTGTGCCACCCGCACCCGCTGGGGGTGGTCGCCGACTGCGACGGACACGGTCTTCTTCCCGGTGGCGAAGTCGATCGCCGTGACCTGGTCGGCGCCGCTCTCGGAGACCACACAGGACTTGCCGTCACCGCTGACGGTCGACCAGTACGGCTTGGAGACGGGGACCAGCGGGCCCTCCTGGAGGGTCGCGCGGTCCACGACGGTCGCGTAGTCGTCCATCGTGCCGGCGATGCACAGCTTGGTGCCGTCCGGCTTCATCGTGAGGCCGTGGTGGCGCGAGTCGTTGACGAAGGTCGTACGGTCGTCGCTGACGCCCGGGGACTTCGGCAGCGTCTTGGTGCGGGTGATCTTGTCGGTGGCGATGTCGTACTCGAGGAAGCCGTTGAAGAACGACACCTGGAAGTACAGCTTCGTCTCGTCGGGCGAGAACGCGGCGGGACGGACGGCGTCCGAGTAGTCCCTCAGCCCGATGGCGTTGAGCCGTTCCCGCATGTCGATCACCTTGACCTGCTGGAAGGTGTTCGCGTCGGCGACCGTGATCTTGCGGTCGCCCTTCGTCCAGTCCAGCCAGGGCGCGTCGGTCTGGGTGTTGACGTCACCGATCGCCATGTTCCAGATGTATTTGCCGTCCTTGGTGAAGATGTTCTCGTGCGGCTTGTCGCCGGTCTTGAACAATCCCACCTGCTTGCCGGTGACGATGTCCAGGACGTGCACGGTGTTGCCGGTCGACGCCGACACCGCCACGCGCTTGCCGTCGGGGGAGACCGCCATGTGGTCGGAGCGGTAACCCGACACGGGGAAGCGCCAGTTGATGGCGCCGGTCCTGATGTTGATGGAGACCACGTCGGCGAAGCTCGGGCGGGAGACGACCATCGAGGAGCCGTCCGGCGTGGAGTACATGTCGTCCACGTACTGGTCGTGGCCCTCGCCCACGCTGTTGCGGATCGTCATGTAGGCGATCCACCGGATCGGGTCGGCGTTGATCTCCGCGATCCGGGCGGCCTTGTCGGGGATGACGTTGATCCGGCCGATCTTGGCGAAGTCGCCGGAGGCCTTGATGACGTCCGCGGTGCCCTCCCAGTTGTTGCCCACGAACATCACCTCCCGCAGATCGGCCGCGGCGCTCGCCGGGGAGGCGGTCGCCACGGCGGAGGCGGTCAGCGCGAGCGCGGCGACGGCGGCACCGACATGCCGGGTCCTGCGGCGGCGGGGGGTGCGGGGGACGGACATTTCGGTTCCTCCAGCTTGCTCAAGGCATGACAAAGGTGACTCAGGGACCGCGAGGGTCGGAAGGGGCGACGGGGAGTCTGAATACAGCGGCATTCACATCGACTTACTGGAAAGTAAGGAACGGCCCCGCTTCACCACAAGACCAGCGACACGACAAAATCGACCGACGGCCGGACCCGGCCGTCGCAGCGAGTGGCTATTCGTCGGGAGGAGCAGCGTGGCGGGCAGGCTCAGACAGCCCACCGGCCGGTATGCGGGGAGGTCCGCGGCGGAGCGCCGGGCCGAGCGCCGGGACCGGTTCCTCGACGCGGGACTGCAGCTGTTCGGCGACAGCCCCGGCTTCCGGGCGACCACCATCGCGGGCCTCAGCGAGGCCGCCGGCCTGTCGACCCGGCAGTTCTACGAGGAGTTCAGCACCCTGGAGGAGGTGCTGGCCGCCCTGCACCTGCGGGTGAACGACTGGGCCGAGGAGGCCGCGCTCACCGGACTCGCGGCGGCCGAGGGGCAGTCGATCGCCGAGCGCGCCACCGCGGCGTTCCGCGCCTACGCCGCGAACGTCACGGGCGACCCGCGCCGGCTGCGGATCACCTTCACCGAGATCATCGGCGTCAGCCCGCGCCTGGAGCGCCAGCGCCTCGAACGCCGCTCCCGCTGGGTCGACTTCATCTGCGCCGAGGCCGACGCGGCCGCCGAACGCGGCGAGGCCGCCCCGCGTGACTACCGCATCGCCGCCGCGGCCTTCATCGGCAGCGTCAACGGCCTCCTCCACGACTGGCAGGCCGGCTGGGTCGACGCTCCCCTGGACGAGGTGGTCGACGAACTGGTCGGTCTGCTGCTGGGCATCCTGCGCCCGGCGGGATGGAGCCCGGCAGAGGGCTGAGGAGCGGGCGCCGGCAGGGCGGGTGGGCCGGGGGTGGCCGAGGGGCGGTGGGGAGATGGGCTGGGGGAGGAAGATCGTGGCTCCGCGTCCGACCGGCCGAGACGGCAGCCGTTCGGCTGTCCGGTGGCGAACCTCCGGTGGCGGGCGCCGGCCCCGGCGAGGCTGCGCCGGGCGGCGGCGAGGGCGAGCCGCTGTGGATGACCGGAGGCGAGGTGGGGCCGGGGACCGGCCGCTGACCAGGGACGATGTGGGGCCGGGGACGGGACGGGGAGCTGCCGGTGGCCGTGTCCGTTCTCCCGGCCGGGAGAGGAGCCGCCGGGCCGGGCGGTCGCGCAGCCCCTGCTCACCGGTGGTCCGCGCCCGCTCGTCCAGCACCGGGCCGAGCCCGGCCAGCCCTCCGCGCAGGTCGGACGACAGCCTGTGCCGCTGCCCGGTGAGGCTCTGCTCGACCACGTCCAGGGCCCGCTGTCGGTGGCCCGGCCGGTCGAGGGTGAGGGCCACACCGGCGGGACCGGTGCCGTTCGGTCAGGCGAGCCGGTCCAGTGCGGTCAGGACCGGCCGCACCCCGTCCTCGCCGCGCAGCTCCCGCGCCAGGACGCCCGCGCGACGGGCGTACGACGGGTCGGTGGTCGCGCGTCGCAGGGCGGCCTCCAGCGCGGCGGGGGTGAAGCCGCGCAGCGGGACGGCTCCGGGCGACACCCCGAGGGCGACCAGACGGGCGGCCCAGAAGCCCTCGTCGAACTGCACGGGTACCGGCACCGCCGGGACCCCGGCGCGCAGGCCCGCCGCCGTGGTGCCCGCGCCCGCGTGGTGGACGACCGCCGCCATCCTCGGGAAGAGCAGGGAGTGCGGCACCTCGCCCACCGTGAACATGTCCTCGCCCTCGCCCCGCAGGTCGCCCCAGCCCCGCTGGACGACCCCGCGCAGTCCGGCCGCCCGCAGGGCCCGGACGATCTCGTCGCTCATCCGCCCCGCATCGGGCACGGTCGCGCTGCCCAGGCCCACGAAGACCGGGGGCGGACCGGCATCGAGGAACTCCAGCAGTGCCGAGGGCAGCCGGTCCTCACGGTCGTACGGCCACCAGTAGCCGGTGACGTCGAGCCCGGCCCGCCAGTCGCCGGGGCGGGGCACCACCCGGGGGCTGAAGCCGTGGAAGACCGGCGGCGCCTGCCGCTCCCGGGCCCGTCGCGCGCCCGCCCGGCCGAGGGGCGGGAGCCCGTACCGCGTACGCAGCCGCCGTACCTCCTCCCTGAAGATCCAGTCGACGGCCGCGTTCACCGCGTGCCCGGCCACCCGGTTGCCGACCGGGCCCCAGGACCGGACGCCGGTCATGGGCGGGGCGAACTCCCGCGTCGGCGCGAGGGGTTGCAGGTTCACGCCCAGGGTCGGGACCGACAGCCCCCGGCCGATCGCGTGGCCGAGCGGCGCGACCGTGCCGGCCAGCAGCAGGACGTCGGCGGCGCGGGCCGCGGACACCAGCTCACCGGCCATCCGCCCTACCAGACTCCGCGCCATCTCCACCGCCCGGTACAGCTTCCCGGCCCCGGTGGAACTCCGATGCAGCCCCTGGCCGCGCTCCGACTCCAGCTCCGCCCGGGGATCCACGGCAAGGGCGTGGAAGGCGACTCCCGAGCCCGCCACCAGCGGCTCGAACCGGGCGTGGGTCACCAGCGTGACCTCGTGCCCGGCCCGCACCAGTCCGTGCCCCAGCCCGGTGTACGGGGCCGCGTCACCCCGGGAACCCGCCGTCATGATCGCTACACGCACGCCCGCCAGTATCGCGTCGCCGTGGGACCCCGGCAGGGGAACGCTCCGCGATGACCCGAAAGAGCCGCTGTCCGAAACCGCCCGCGCGGGCCGGGCCGGGGCTCTACTCGTCCCAGGCCTGGACCATGGTGTGGTCGATGATCTTGCCGTCGCGCAGGGAGATCATCGAACTGGCCCAGACCCGCACCCCGTCGGGGTACTCGCAGGACTCGGTGAGGGCGACCTGGTCGCCCTGGACGAGGCACTGCTCGACCTTGTGGGTCATCTCCCGGCCGCAGACGTCGTCGTACATGGCGGCGATCTCGTCCCTGCCGTGCATCACCTTGGGATGGCTGGGCTGGGTGTTGCGGTCCACGACGCGCATCTCGGCGTCGTCCGCGTAGAGCGACGTCAGCGTCGCGGCGTTCGCTTCCTCCGTGCCCCGGCGCAGCGCTTCGACATCGAAGGCGGGGCTCGTCGAGGTGCCCATGGCTGACCTCCTTCGAAGGCCGGGGCCCGGCAGGGGGCGGCGGGCCGCTCAAGGCCTCTCCTGACAGGCTCCTCCGCGGGGCGGAACCCGGCAAGTGCTGTGGCGGACATGCGCCTCACGGGTGAGCGGCCGTGACCGACCGGGGCCGGCCCGCGTTGCTGAGGGCATGATCTCAACTCGACGTGTCGTCGCCGCCGTGGGTCTCGCCATCGGTGTCACGGGCCTGGCCGCACCGATGGCGAACGCGGACGCGACGGCGGACGCCACCCGCATCAACCCGATGTCCACCCTGGACTCGCTCGCCGTCAGCGACCTCCCGGCGGAGCAGAAGGCGAGCCTTCCGCGTCCCTCGCAGCAGCTCAGGAGCCTCGACCAGGTCCATGAGCTGAACCGGCTGAGCGAGCTGCACCAGGTCACCGACCTGGCCGCGCCGGCCCTCGGGCTGCTGGGCGCCGTTCAGTAGCGCAGCCTGCCGGACACGGCCGAGAGCCCCGCCGCGGACCGAGCGGTGGGGCTCTTGACATTCCCCGGGACCCGGGCAGAGCATCACGGAACAGTAACGTAATTGAATTTCGCACTACGATCGTTCGTGAGCGATCATGCTCGATCACGTACCGTCGTCGATACGTACCCGAGGAAGCAGCATCATGGCTCTGACCCGTGACCTTCTGATCGGCGGCAAGGACGTGCCCGCCGCGTCCGGCCGCACCGCCGAGGACCTCGACCCGTTCACGGGGGAGGTGTACGCGACGGTCGCGGCGGCCGGGCCGGAGGATGTGACTCGGGCGGTGGACGCGGCCGACGCCGCGTTCGAACAGTGGGCCGCGCTGGCCCCGTTCGCCCGGCGGGCGATCTTCCACAAGGCCGCCGACCTGCTGGAGGGCCGCAGCGAGCAGATCGCCGACATCATGGCCCGCGAGGTGGGCGGCACCCGGCCGTGGGCGTACTTCAACGTGGCGCTGGCGGCGAACATGCTGCGTGAGGCGGCGGCCGCGGTCACCGCTCCGCGCGGTGAGGTCCTGGCCACCCAGAAGGAGGGTGCGCTGAGTCTGGCGGTACGCGAGCCGCTGGGCGTCGTGGCGGCGTTCGCGCCGTGGAACGCGCCGGTCATCCTGGGGGTGCGGGCCGTGGCGGCGCCGCTGGCCGCCGGTAACACCGTGGTCGTCAAGCCGAGCGAGGACGCGCCGATCGCCTGCGGGCTGCTGGTCGCCGACGTGCTGCGGGAGGCCGGGCTGCCCGACGGTGTGCTGAACGTGGTGACCAACGCGCCCGAGGACGCGGCCGAGATCGCGGAGGCGCTGATCTCCGATGCGCGGGTGCGTGCGGTGAACTTCACCGGGTCCACCGGGGTGGGGCGGATCATCGGAGAGCACGCGGCCCGGCACCTCAAGCCCGCCGTGCTGGAGCTGGGCGGGAAGAACTCCGTGATCGTGCTCGCGGACGCCGACGTGGACTACGCCGTCGACGCCGTCACCTTCAGCGTGTTCATGAACGCCGGGCAGATCTGCATGTGCGGTGACCGGATCCTGGTGCACGAGTCGCTGGCGGAGGAGTTCACCCGGAAGTTCACCGCCAAGGTCGCCACCCTGCAGGCCGGCGACCCCGGCCACCCGCACACCGTGGTCGGCCCGCTGGTCAGCGCCGCTGCCGCCGGGCGGATCGCCGCGCTGGTCGAGGACGCGGTCGCCAAGGGTGCCACGGTCCTGGCCGGGGGCGGCCGGCCGGAGGGCGCGGTGCACCCGGCGACCGTGCTCACCGGTGTCTCGCAGGACGCCGACCTGTACCACCAGGAGTCGTTCGGTCCGCTGTGCGTGGTGCAGACGTTTGCCGAGGACGAGGAGGCCGTGGCCGCCGCCAACGACACCGACAACGGCCTGAGCTGCGGGATCATCACGGAGAGCGCCACGCATGGCCTGGCGGTCGCCCGCCGGATCCGTACCGGCATCGTGCACGTCAACGACCAGTCCGTCGCCGACGAGCCGATGGTGCCCTTCGGTGGGGTGAAGGCCTCCGGCTACGGCCGCTTCGGTGGCCGCTGGGGCATCGAGGCCTTCTCCAACACCCGCTGGGTCACCATCGCCACCCAGCACTCCCACTTCCCCTTCTGATCCGGCTCTGATCCGGCCGGAAGGGCTCAGGGCGTGCCGGGCTGACCGGCCGTCGCGAGGAACTGCGTGGCCGCCAGCTCCGCGTACAGGGGGTCGGCGGCCACGAGCTCGCGATGGGTACCGACCGCGCGGACCCGGCCCGCGTCCATGACCACGATGCGGTCCGCCATCGTCACCGTCGACAGCCGGTGGGCCACGACCAGCACCGTCGTCGTCCGGGCCACGTCGGCGACCGTGTCGCGCAGCGCCGCCTCGTTCACCGCGTCCAGCTGGCTCGTCGCCTCGTCGAGCAGCAGCAGCCGGGGGCGGCGCAGCAGGGCGCGGGCGATGGCCACCCGCTGGCGTTCGCCGCCGGACAGCTTCGTGCCCCGGTGGCCGACCAGCGTCTCCAGCCCCTGCGGCAGCTTGGCCACCAGACCGTCCAGCCGGGTGGTCTTCAGCACCCGTGTGAGGTCACCTTCGCCGGCGTCCGGGTTGCCCAGGAGCAGGTTGTCCCGCAGGGTGCCCGACAGCACGGGCGCGTCCTGTTCGACGTACCCGATCGCGGACCGGAGCCGGGTCAGCTCCCACTCGGCGACATCGCGGCCGTCGACCGTGATGAGGCCCGCCTCGGGGTCGTAGAACCGCTCGATGAGCGAGAAGACCGTCGTCTTGCCGGCGCCCGAGGGGCCCACGAACGCCGTCATCCCCCGCGCCGGGACCTCGAAGGTCACCCCGTGGTGGACGTACGGCAGATCGTCGGCGTAGCGGAAGCGGACCTCGTCGAAGGCGAGCGCGGCGGGTGCCGCGTCGGAGGCCGGCAGCGGAGCCGGTTCGGCGGCCGGTTCGGCCGGCAGCCGCAGTGCCTCCTGGATGCGGGAGAGCGCGGCGGCACCGGTCTGGTACTGGGTGACCGCTCCCACGACCTGCTGTATCGGCGACATCAGATAGAAGACGTACAGCAGGAACGCCACCAGGGTGCCCACGTCGATCGCGCCGGTCGCCACCCGGGCGCCGCCGACCGCCAGTACGGTGATGAAGGCGATCTGCATGGCGAGGCCCGCCGTGTTCCCGGCGGCGGCCGACCACTTGGCGGCCCGGACGCTCTGGCGCCACGACTCCTCGGCCGCCGCGTGGATCGTCTCCTCCTCGCGGTGCTCGGCGCCGGAGGCCTTCACCGTGCGCAGCGCGCCGAGGATCCGCTCCAGGGATGCGCCCATCGCGCCGACCGCGTCCTGCGCGGCCCTGCTCGCCCGGTTGATACGCGGCACGATCACCCCGAACACGAGGCCGGCGCCCACGATCACGCCCAGCGTCACGGCCAGCAGCACCGGGTCCACCAGACCCATCAGCACCACCGTCGCGACCAGGGTGAGCCCGCCGGTGCCCAGGCCCACCAGGGTGTCGGTGGTGACCTCGCGCAGCAGCGTGGTGTCGGAGGTGATCCGGGCCATCAGGTCGCCCGGCTCACTGCGGTCCACCGCCGTGATCCGCAGCCGCAGCAGGTACGAGGACAGGGCGCGCCGCGCGCCGAGCACCACCGACTCCGCGGTGCGCCGCAGCACGTACGAACCCACCGCGCCCACCGCGGCGTTGGTGACGACCAGGACGGACATCAGCACCAGGGCCCAGGTGATGGTCCGGTCGTGCGAGAGATCGTCGATCAGCTCACGGGCCACCAGCGGCAGCGCGAGCCCGGTGGCGCCCGTGACGAGGGACAGCAGCGCGCCCAGCAACAGCGCCCAGCGGTGGGGCCGTACATAACCGAGCAGCAGCCGCCAGGTGGGCGGCTGCCGTTCGGCCGTGGTCTCAGGGGTGCTCACGAGGCTCCTCGGCAGGTCGGTCGGGGAGTGGGGACCGGGGCGCGGAGCTTCACCCTACGTCGGGGTCGCCCGACACCGGGAACGACTTTCGACCGCGAACGAACCCCTCCGCAGGCCGTACCGGCTGGTCACTCCGTAGGGTGACCGTGGGCGGGCGACCGCCCGATCTCGGATCGACGGAAGGGTTCACCATGGCGCAGGAAGTACGCGGCGTGATCGCACCGGGCAGGAACGAGCCGGTGCGGATCGAGACGATCGTCGTGCCGGACCCGGGGCCGGGTGAGGCCGTGGTGAAGGTGCAGGCGTGCGGCGTGTGCCACACCGATCTGCACTACAAGCAGGGTGGCATCAGCGACGACTTTCCCTTCCTCCTCGGTCATGAGGCGGCGGGTGTGGTGGAGTCGGTGGGGGAGGGTGTCACGGATGTGGCCCCCGGTGACTTCGTGATTCTGAACTGGCGTGCGGTGTGCGGTAGTTGCCGGGCCTGTCGGCGTGGGCGTCCGTGGTACTGCTTCAGCACCCACAACGCCACGCAGAAGATGACTCTCGCCTCGACGGGCCAGGAGCTGTCTCCGGCGCTGGGTATCGGTGCGTTCGCGGAGAAGACGCTGGTCGCGGCGGGTCAGTGCACCAAGGTCGATCCGGCGGCCGCTCCGGCGGTCGCGGGTCTGCTGGGCTGTGGGGTGATGGCGGGCATCGGTGCGGCGATCAACACCGGCAACGTCGGCCGGGGCGACACCGTCGCCGTGATCGGCTGCGGCGGCGTCGGGGACGCGGCCATCGCCGGGTCCCGGCTGGCGGGTGCCGAGAAGATCATCGCCGTCGACATCGACGACCGGAAGCTGACCACCGCCAAGAGCATCGGTGCCACCCACACGGTCAACTCCAAGGACACCGACCCCGTCGAGGCGATCCGTGAGCTGACCGGCGGCTTCGGCGCCGACGTCGTCATCGAGGCGGTGGGCCGTCCGGAGACGTACAAGCAGGCCTTCTACGCCCGTGACCTGGCCGGCACGGTGGTCCTGGTGGGCGTCCCCACCCCGGAGATGAAGCTCGAACTCCCGCTCCTCGACGTCTTCGGCCGCGGCGGCGCCCTGAAGTCCTCCTGGTACGGCGACTGCCTGCCCGACCGCGACTTCCCCATGCTGATCAACCTGTATCTGCAGGGCCGCCTGGACCTGGAGGCGTTCGTCACCGAGACCATCGCGCTCGACGACGTGGAGAAGGCCTTCGAGCGGATGCACGGCGGCGACGTCCTGCGCTCGGTGGTGACGCTCTGATGGCCGCCCGCATCGAACACCTCGTCACCTCCGGCACGTTCAGCCTCGACGGCGGCACCTGGGACGTCGACAACAACGTCTGGCTCGTCGGCGACGACCACGAGGTCGTCGTCATCGACGCCGCCCACAACGCCGACGCCATCGCCGAGGCCGTGGGCGACCGCAGGCTGGTGGCCATCGTCTGCACCCACGCCCACAACGACCACATCGACGCCGCCCCCGCCCTCGCCGAGCGCACCGGAGCGCCGATCTGGCTCCACCCGGACGATCTGCCGCTGTGGAAGCAGACCCACCCCGACCGGCTGCCCGACCACTGGCTGGCCGACGGGCAGGTCATCGAGGCCGCCGGAGCCGACCTGACCGTCCTGCACACCCCCGGCCACGCGCCGGGCGCCGTCTGCCTGTACGACCCGGGCCTCGGCACGGTCTTCACCGGCGACACCCTCTTCGCCGGCGGCCCCGGTGCCACCGGCCGCTCGTACTCCCACTTCCCGACGATCATCGACTCGATCCGCGACCGTCTCCTCGCCCTCCCGCCCGACACGGTCGTCCGCACCGGCCACGGCGACAGTACGACGATCGGGGCGGAGGCCCCGCACCTGGAGGAGTGGATCAACCGGGGCCACTGATCAGAAGGATCCAGCACCCCGCGCCCTCAGGGGGCGCGGGGAACTGCGCGAGCAACCCAAGCGAACCCGCGGTCGCCCCTTCACCCGAACGGCCGAGCTAATCGGCGCCCCACCGAAAACCCGACAGAAGATGTCCGGCTTCCACGACACCCTCATCCCAAGGACGCCGGAGCACATCCGACGCCCGCCAAGGTGACCCGTACCCCAGGAGGCCGGACATGTCGACACCGCCCGACAACAAGCCGCTCAAGAACAAGGTCGCACTCGTCGCCGGAGCAACCCGCGGAGCAGGACGCGGCATCGCCGTGGAACTGGGCGCGGCCGGCGCGACCGTCTACGTCACCGGCCGCTCCACCCGCGAACGACGCTCCGAGTACGACCGCCCGGAAACCCTGGAGGACACCGCCGACCTGGTCACCGGGGCCGGCGGCCACGGGATCGCCGTACCCACCGACCACCTCGAACCAGCCCAGGTCCGGACCCTGGTGGACCGGATCGCGGAAGAACAGGGCCGGCTCGACGTCCTCGTCAACGACATCTGGGGCGGAGAGAAGCTCTTCGATTGGGAGGCCCCGGTCTGGGAACACGACCTCGACAACGGCCTACGACTGCTGCGTCTCGCCGTCGAGACCCACGCCATCACCAACCACTTCGCTCTGCCCCTGCTGCTGCGCCACCCCGGCGGCCTGGTCGTGGAGATGACGGACGGCACGGCCGAGTACAACGCGGTCAACTACCGGGCCACCTTCTTCTACGACCTCGCCAAGACCTCCGTCCTGCGCATGGCGTTCGCCCTCGGCCACGAACTGGGCCCGCGCGGCGCCACCGCCGTCGCCCTCACTCCCGGCTGGCTCCGTTCGGAGATGATGCTCGACGGGTACGGCGTCACCGAGGAGACCTGGCGCGACGCCCTCGACCGCGTCCCCCACTTCGCCATCTCCGAGACACCCCGCTACGTCGGCCGGGCCGTCGCCGCCCTCGCCGCCGACCCCGACGTGGCCCGCTTCAACGGCACCTCCCTGTCCAGCGGCGCGCTCGCCCGGACCTACGGGTTCACCGACCTCGACGGCAGCCGCCCGGACGCCTGGCGCTATGTCGTCGAGGTCCAGGACGCGGGGAAGCCGGCGGACACCACGGGCTACCGCTGAACCGTGCTCATGTGCGCGGCGCCGGCGGTGAGGCGGACGGGGGAGTCCCCGTGAGCCCCACCGCGGGAGCGGGCGGCAGTGGCCAGCGCGCGGCGTGGCCGGGTGGCAGCGCCAGATCCTCGCGTACGGCCGTGTAGTAGGCGTCCCGCCCGGCGCGCTGCCGCTCCAGCAGCGTTCGCCAGGCCCCCGGGTCGCGGGTCCCGGCGCGCAGGAACTCCTCCATCCGCATCACCGTGACCACCCAGGCGCGGGCCTTCTCCACGACCTCCGGGCTGCCGAGGAGCAGCAGCGCCTCACCGGAGGGGTCCCGGGCGGTCGTCGCCTCCGCCATGAGGGGCGCGGCCTCCTCCGGCGACAGCGGGTGGGGGTGCGGGTCGTTGCCGAGATGGGAGGCGACCCGGTAGGTCAGCGTGACCGACTGCTTGACGGCCCGTGCCCAGTCGGCGTAGACGGCGAGCCGCCGCTCCTCCCAGCGGCTCTCCCGCTCGCGCCGGAACCGCACCTGCTCGCCCCGCATCACCACCAGATAGGAACCGAACGCACCGATCACCACACCGAGCAGGGCGGGGAGTTGCTGGACGAAACTCGACATGGGCAGACGGTAACCGCGAGAGAGACCATGGCGCAGGCTCACCCCATCGCCGCGACGATCCCGTCCCAGAACCGGGCGCGTGCCTCCAGAGCCGTCGTCGCCGTCTCCACCGCCTCCTCCCAGCGGCGGTCCTCCTCTCCGCACAGCTCCGCCACCATGGTCATCGCCATCGGTGTGTGCTCCTCCCCGTCCACCTCGATGTGGCGTGCGAGGTGGTCGCGGAACAACGGGAACCGCTCCCTGCCCTCCTTCTCGATCACCTGGTCGAACATGTCCGGGATCAGGTCCTCCCGCGAGAACGCGGACGCGGCGGCGCGGCAGTGCAGCGGCCGTTCCTCGACGATCTCGAAGGTCGCGCGGACGAACTCGGCGGCGGGACCCGGCACTCGGGCGACCCGCAGGGCGGCGGACACGGCGTGGCCCTCGCCGACGAGCCCGAGGAAGGTGTCGAGGCGGGAGGTGTCCGCGCCCGCCTCGGCCATGCCCGCGCGGTACAGCTCGAAGTGGCTGGTGAACCCGCCGTTCGGCGCGTCGCTCTCCTCGGCCGGCACGATGTCGTTGACGAGCCGCCGCCCGACCGGGGACCCGCGTGGGAGCCAGGGGACCTCCACACAGGTCAGGTCCCGCCGGAGGGAGGTGAGCAGGGACATGAAGTCCCACACCGCGAACACATGGTGCTCCATGAACACGGCCATATCGGCGCGGCTTTCGATGCGCTGATAGATCGGGTGCGCGGTGACTTCTTTCCGTACCGGCTCGACCGCGGCGCGCACCCGGTCGATTCCGTCGTGGTTCACATCCCGGTCGTGCCTGGACATGACTCTCCTTCGCTTTTCTGTAATTCCCCCCCCGAGCCTGTTGATGATGGTGCTCCTTTTCCGACAGGCCGGGCAAGCGCTTCCAAAAATTGCCGGAAGTTACCCCGGCGTACTCGCCCGCAGAAGACCTCAAGGCATCTGAAACACCGTCAAAAACGCACGTTCCGGACAGCTCAAAAAAATTTGTTGAAGATGTGAACGCGGTCCCGTTCCCTCTCGTATTCGACGGCGTGAGCAGGAATCCCGTTACCGTCACCGTCGCGTACCAGGTGGTGCCGGGGCGCGAGGCCGACTTCCACTCCTGGGGGTGGGCCGTGCTGCGTACCAGTGCGCGGCAACCGGGCTTTCTGGGGGGTGGCGTACTCGTCGACGGAGGGGCTGAGTGGCATGTGGTCTACCGCTTCGACAGTGATGAATCGGCCCGGACCTGGGAGAACTCCGTGGTCTGGGCTCAGTGGTCGGCCCGCGCCGACGCCTTGGCCCAGGAGACCGGCCGCCGGAGCATCCAGGGGTCCAAGGCCTGGTTCGACTCACAGACCTCCCGGGCCCCGGCTCCTGCCGGCCCCCCGGGGCCACCCCCGAAATGGAAACTCTGGCTGGTGAACATGAGTGCGGTCTTCCCGCCCGTGCTCTTATTCAACCTGCTGATACTTCCCTATCTCAACGACCTGAATCCGCTTTTTCGTACACTTCTGCTGTGTCTGGCCGTTACAGCCATCGTGACCTGGATTCTCATGCCGAGACTCCAGCGATTCCTGAAGAAATGGCTGTATCCGCCGTTGCAGGCGCTGCGCGGCCGGCACAAACGACGGACCGCCTAGGTCCGCGAACGATCAGAGGGGGGTGGGCGGGTGAAGACCCTGCTCATCGACAATTATGATTCGTACACGTACAACCTGTTCCAGCTGATCGCCCAGGTCAACGGCGAGGAACCGGTGGTCGTGCTCAACGACGTTCCGGCGGAAAGCATTCCGGAGCTGCGGGAATTCGACAACGTGGTGGTGTCGCCGGGCCCCGGCCACCCCTCGGAACCTCGCGACTTCGGCATCGCCGCCCGGGTGATCGCCGAGGCCGGGATCCCCGTGCTCGGCGTGTGCCTGGGCCATCAGGGCATCGCGGCGGGCGAGCGGGCCGATGTGGAGCCCGCCCCGTGGCCACGCCACGGGCACCTGTCCACGGTCCGGCACGACGGCCGCGACCTGTTCCGGGGGCTGCCCCAGAACTTCACGGTCGTGCGCTACCACTCGCTGTCCGTGCGCGAGCCGCTGCCGCCGACCCTGGAGGCCACCGCCTGGTCCGAGGACGGCGTCCTGATGGGGCTGCGGCACCGCGAACGGCCCCTGTGGGGCGTGCAGTTCCACCCCGAGTCGATCCTGACCGACCACGGCCAGCGTCTGCTGGTCAACTTCCGTGACCTCACGGAGGAACGGGCCGGCAGCCCGCGCACCCGCAACACCGCGGTCATCCCCCTCAGCGGCGCGATCCCCCGCCCCCGCAGAGCTTCGGGACCCGCCTACCGGCTGCACACCCGCCGGATCGCCGGCGCGGTCGACGCCGAGGCCGCCTTCACCCGTATGTACGCCGACGCGCCGCACGCGTTCTGGCTGGACAGCTCCCGCGTCGAGCGGGGAGCGTCCCGGTTCTCCTTCTTCGGCGACGGCGGCGGCCCGCTGGCCGAGGTCGTCCGCTACGACGTCGACAGCGGCCTGTGCGAGATCGAGCGGGACGGGCGGCCCACCCGCCGGGTCAGGGCGAGCGTCTTCGACTACCTGAAGCGGCAGCTGGCGAGCCGCAAGGTCGACGCGACCGGCCTGCCCTTCGACTTCACCGGCGGATACGTCGGCTACTTCGGCTACGAACTCAAGGCCGACACCGGCTCCGCCAACCGGCACAAGGCCGAGACCCCGGACGCCGCCTGGCTGTTCGCGGACCGGCTGATCGCGGTGGACCACCAGGAGGGCCACACCTACGCCGTCTGCCTGTCCGAGGACACCCCCGCGGCCTCGCGCGAGGCCGGCGACTGGCTCGACACCGCGCTGGCCCAGCTGACGTTCGTCGGCTCGGACACCACCGTTCCCCTGCGGCCGGCCACGGCGCCCTACCCGCGCGCCGCCGAACCCTGGCTCGTCCGCGACCGCGCCACCTACCTCGCCGACATCGACGCCTGCAAGGCCGAGCTGAACGCGGGCACCAGCTACGAGATCTGTCTGACCAACGCGGCCCGGTTACCCGCCCCGTACGACCCCTACGACTTCTACCGGGTGCTGCGCCGCATCAACCCGGCCCCGTACGCCGCCTTCCTCAGGTTCGGCGACCTCGACATCGCGGGCTCGTCGCCCGAGCGGTTCCTGCGGATCACCCGCGACGGCGTCGCCGAGGCCAAGCCCATCAAGGGCACCGCCCCCCGGGGCGCCACCCCGGCGGAGGACGAACGGCTGCGGGACGAACTGGCGGCCGACCCCAAGACCCGCGCCGAGAACCTGATGATCGTCGACCTGCTCCGCAACGACCTCGGCCGGGTCTCGCGCACCGGCTCCGTGCGGGTCCCCCGCCTCATGGCCACCGAGACCTACGCCACCGTGCACCAGCTGGTCTCCACCGTCGAGGGCAGACTGCGCGAGGGCACCGACGCCGTGGACTGCGTCCGCGCCTGCTTCCCCGGCGGATCGATGACCGGGGCGCCCAAGCTCCGCACGCTGGAGATCATCGACGCGCTGGAGACCGAGGCGCGAGGTGTGTACTCCGGAGCCCTCGGCTACCTCGGATGCGCCGGCGGAGCCGACCTCAACATCGTCATCCGTACCGCCGTGTTCCAGGGCGGCCGTATGCATCTGGGCGCGGGCGGCGCGATCGTCCTCGACTCCGATCCGGCTGCCGAGTACGACGAGATGCTGCTGAAGACCGCCGCCCTGATGCGCGCCCACCGGGAGCACGCCTCCGCCCCGGCCGCCACCCGGGAGCACGCCTCCGCCCCGGCCGTCACCGAGGAGCCGACGCGATGACGATCACGACCACAGCGCAGCCCACCCGGCTCACCGCCGACGCGGGCGCCCCCGGCAACCTCGCGGCGCACCTCGCGGCCCTCGCCGAGCGCCGCGGCTGGACCGGCCGGCCCGCCTTCCACCAGGGCCACCGGGCCTACTCCCACGGTGAGGTGCACGACCTCGCGGCCCGCGCCGCCACCGTCCTCACCGATCACGGCGTCCGCCCCGGAGACCGCGTCCTGCTCGCCCTCCCGGACTCCGTCACCTGGGTCACCACGTTCCTCGCCCTGGCCCGCCTGGGCGCGGTCGCGGTCCTGGTCAACCCCGAACTCACCCCGCCGGAACTGCAGTTCATGGCGGAGGACACGGAAGCGGTGCTCTGGGTCACGGGACCGGCGCTGGACACCTACATCCCGGCGCCCCGCCGCCCCCGTACGGACCCGTCGCAGGGGAACGACCGGCCCCGCCCGGCCCGCGGCGGCGCCGCGCCGCCGCGCCTGGGTTCGGACCAGCTGACCGCCCTGAGCGCCACGGCCGCCCCCACCCGGCACGCCCACCCCGTCGACGCCCACACCCCGCTCTACATCCAGTACACCTCCGGCACCACCGGCCGCCCCAAGGGCGTCGTCCACGTCCACGGCGACCCCAGGACCTACCACGACCTCATCGGCCGCCGGCTCCTGCGCATCACCCCGGACGACGTCACCCTGTCCGTCTCCCGGCTGTACTTCGCCTACGGATTCGGCAACGCCCTCGTCTTCCCCCTCTTCTCCGGATCCTCCGCCGTCCTCGCCGACCGCCGTCCCACCCCCGCGGCGGTCGACGAACTCGTCGCCCGGCACCGCGTGACCCTCCTGTACTCCGTGCCGTCGGCCTACGCGGCCCTCGTCGCCGACCGCGCGGACGGCCACGAGGACTGCTTCGCCTCGGTGCGCGCGGCGGTGTCGGCCGGTGAGGGCATGCCCGCCGGACTCGGCAAGCAGGTCACCGAACTGCTCGGCGCCCCCGTCCTCGAACAGATCGGCTCCACCGAGGCCGGACACGCCTTCTGCGCCAACGGCTTCGACCACAACCACCCCGGCACCGTCGGCCGCCCCGTCCCCGGCTTCGAGGTCGAACTCCGCGACCGCGCCGGCGCCCAGGTCGCGGACGGCGAAGCCGGTGAACTCTGGGTGCGCGGCCCGACGGTGACCCCCGGCTACCTCAACCGGCCCGAGGAGAACGACCGCACCCTCGTCGGCGGCTGGCTCAACACCCGGGACCGCGCCGTCCGCGAACCCGACGGTACCTACCGGCACCTGGGCCGGGCCGACGACATGGAGATGGTCGGCGGGATCACCGTCTCCCCGCTGGAGGTGGAGGCCCTGCTGCGCACCCACCCCGGGGTCCGGGACGTCGCCGTGGCCGCGGTCACCGACGAGCGCGGCGCCAGCAGACTGCGGGCCTTCGTCGTCCCCGTCCCGCCCATCGGGGTGGGTCTGGAGGCCGAACTGATCTGCATGGCCCGCGACCGGCTCGCCGCCTTCAAGGTCCCCCGCAGCGTCAGCTTCGTGCCCACCCTGCCCCGCACCGCGACCGGCAAGCTCCGCCGACACCTCGTCCGCCAAGGGGCGTGGTGAGCATGGCCGACACCCTCGTCCCCGCAGAAAGGTCCGGTCCCATGCGCGACCAGCTCCAGGCCGACCGCCAGCCCGCACTCGCCCTCGCCGGCCGCGGCTTCTACCTGGGCTCCATGTTCCGCGAGGCCGCCGACCGCCACGGCCATGTCTTCGTCACCCTGGACCGGCCTCTCGACGTCCGCCCCGACCTCGGGACCGACCTCGCCTACACGACCCTGGCCGACGTGGTCGACGAACTCTCCGGCCGCCTGTGGGAAGCGGGCGTGCGCCCCTCCGAGGAGGTGGTCGTCCACAAGACGGACAACGTCGACATCGTGCTGCTGACCTGCGCGGTCTCCCGTATCGGCGCCGTCCCCGTGCTGCTGTCGCCCGGTCTCGCGGGCCCCGTGGTCGGGCAGCTCCTCGAACGCCTCCACCGGCCCTGGCTGATCACGGACCGGGCCAAGCTCGAAGGCCCCCTCGCGGACGTCGCCCTCACCGGCCTGGTGCGGCGCACCCTCTCCGTCGACGACGCGCCGGGCGCCGAACCCCTGCCGAAGTACGCGGGAGCGCCGACCCCCGCCGCCGTGCGGCTGCACCCCCGTGACCCCTCGCTCATCACCCACAGCTCCGGCACCACCGGCCTGCCCAAGCTGGCCGTGCACTGCCCGAACACCATGTGGAACCGGCTCGTCCCGCAGAAGGCGATGGGCTGGCCCACGCGCGGCGAGACCGCCGCCCTGCACATGTCGTTCGTGCACTCGCGCTTCTACCACCTGCTCGGCGTCCTGCTGCACTTCGGCAGCCCGCTCGTCCTGATCATCGACCCGGAACCGTCGAACGTGGGGCCCCTGCTGGCGCGCCACCGCCCCGGCATCGTCGAGACCCACCCCAACACCTTCGTCCTGTGGGAGGAACTGGCCGACGCGCCCGGAGCACCGCTGTCCCGCGTCCGCTCGTACGGCTCCACCTTCGACGCCATCCACCCCCGGACCGTGCAGCGGCTCCTCGACGCGTCCCGGCGGCGCTCACCCTGGCTCATCCAGCTGTACGGGCAGAGCGAGACGGGCCCGGTCGCCTTCCAGTGGCTCACCCGCCGCAGCGCCGCCCGTGCCGACGGCCGCCGGGTCGGCATCGGCATCCCCGGTTTCACCCGCGTCCGGGTCGCCGACGACGCCGGACGGCGGGTGGCCCCCGGCACCGCCGGCCGGATCGAGGCCCGCACCCGGGGCCGCATCCTCACCTACCTGGGCGCCCGCGAGCGCTATCTGCGTCAGCTCGACAGCGGCTGGTGGCAGATGGGCGACATGGGGTACCAGAGCCGCTGGGGCGCCCTCTATCTCATCGACCGCGAGATCGACCAGATCGACTCCGTGCACAGCAACCTGGAGGTCGAGGACACCCTGATGTCCCGTCTGGAGGAGCTGCGCGAGGTCGTCATCGTCCCCGGCGTCGACCGGGAGCCCGTCCCCGTCGTGTGCGTGCGCGGCGAACGCCCCCTGGACCTGCGGCGCTGGCACGAGGCCACGGCCGACCTGCCGACCATGGCCGAGCCCCGCCAGTGGCGGTTCGAGGAACTGCCGATGACCTCCACCTGGAAGGTCAAGCGGCTCGAGATCACCCGCATGCTCGCCGAGAGCACCCGCGCATGACGCCCCCCGTCCCCGTTCTCGTCGTGGGCGCCGGTCCCGTCGGCCTCTCCGCCGCCCTCGCCCTGCGCGCCCACGACCTCCCCGTCACCCTGCTGGAAGCCGACTCCGAGGGCCGTGAACGCCCCGGCAGCCGCGCCCTGTTCGTGCACCGCGAGACCCTGCAACTGCTGGAGGGGATCCATCCGGGGCTCGCGGTCGAGATCGCCGCGTACGGGCGGACCTGGCACACCAGGCGCACCCTCTACCGGGGCCGCGAGGTCTACGCCCGCACCTTCCCGCCGCCCACCGGCACCCCGCCCTTCACCAGCCTCCGCCAGGTCGACACCGAGCGCTTCCTGCGCGCCGCGTGCCGCGAGGCCGGAGTGGAGTTCGTGTGGGACGCGCGGATCACCTCCGTGACGACCGACCCGGACGGGGTGACCCTCACCGGCGAGGACGGCCGCACCTGGACCGGCACCCACGCGGTGGCCGCCGACGGTGCCCGTTCGGTCGTACGGCGCGAGCTGGGCATCCCGATGGAGGGCACCCACGGCGAGGGCTTCCACGTCGTCGCCGACATCGCCGACCTCCCCGGCGCCGAACTGCCCCTGGAGCGGGTCTTCCACTACGAGCATCCGGCGCTCGGCGGCCGCAGCGTGATGCGGGTGCCCTTCACCGGCGGCTTCCAGCTCGACCTGCAGTGCCGCGACGACGACGCGACGGAGGAGTTCGGCACCGAGGACGCCGTACGGCGCTGGCTGCCGGAGGTCGTCGGCGACGGGTACGCCGAGCGGGTCCTGTGGGTGTCCACCTACCGTTTCCTGCGCAAGGTCGCCGCTGACTTCACCGACCCGCACCGCCGGGTGCTGCTGGCCGGCGAGGCCGCCCATCTCTTCCCGCCGTTCGGCGCGCGCGGCATGAACAGCGGCATCGCGGACGCGGTCGCGGCGGCCCGCGCGATCGCCGACGGCACCCCGGAGGCGGTCGACTCCTTCGCCGAGGTCCGGCGCGCGGCGGGCCTGTTCAACAGCGCCGCCGCCGGCACGGCCCTGGACCATCTGCGGCCCCGGCGCCGTATCGTCCGCGTCAAGCAGCGCGCGGCGGCGGCCCTGGCTCCCGTGGTGCCTCGCTGCGGCGCCTGGCTGGAGCACGCCCCCTACGGCCCCCGGCACGGCTCCCCGGCCGTCGCGGGCCGCAAGTACTGACCGGAAGACCGACAGGAGCACCGAGTGACACCACCCGCCATCGCGGAAGGTCTGCTGACCTGGTCGCCCGAACACGGCCTCGTCCCCGGCCAGGCGCACGGCGGCCGCCTCCTCGTCGCGGACTCGTGGCTGCTGCGCGACGGACGGGTGCGCGGCTTCGACCGGCACCGCGACCGGTTCCTGAGATCCTGCGGCGAGTGCGGCGCGCCGGCCCCGGCGCGGGTCGCCGACTTCTGGCGGGACATGACCCGCGCCCTGCCGCGCACGGGGGAGTGGTTCCCCCGGGTCGAACTCGCCTCCGGTTCCCTGGAGCTGCGGCTCCTGCTGCGCCCGGCGCCGGCCATCACCGCCGAGGTGCGGGTGTGGGCGGCCGGTCAGCCCGACCCGCGGACCGTGCCCCGCCGCAAGGGGCCGGACCTGGACGCCCTGACCCGCGTCCGCGGACGGGCGGCGAACGCCGGCGCCGACGAGGCCGTACTGATCGCGCCCTCGGGCCTGGTGCTGGAGGCGGCCAACTCCAGCCTGCTGTGGTGGGAGGACGACACCCTCTGTCTGCCGCCGCCCCGCCTGCCCCTGCTCGCCGGTGTCACGCTGGCCCTCGTCCAGGAACGGGCCGCCCGCTCCGGCGTCCAAGTCGCCCACCGTGAACGTTCCCTGGCCGAACTGGACGGCCGCGAGGTGTGGCTCGTGAACGCCCTCCACGGCATCCGCCCGGTCGCCGCCTGGACCGGGCGCCCGATGACCCCCGGCCCGGCCGTCCACGCCCCGGAGTGGCGGACCTGGCTGGACGGTCTCATGGAGCCGCTGCCGCGCGACTGAACCGACAGTGACATAAAGGCGTGGAAAAGCGCCGGGCCGAAAGGAATTCGACCCGGCGCTGAAAGGCGTTCCGGAAATTCCGACTCAAGGGATCCGGTTGCTTCGGAGTTATTTCGGAGCGGGCTGGTAGGCCCCGGGAACCATACGGGTGGCGATCGCGATCCGGTTGTACGCGTTGATCACGGTGGCCGCCCAGATCAGTGCCGCGATCTGCTCCTCGTCGAACACCTCCGCGGCGCCCGCGTAGACGTCGTCGGGCACCTGACCGTCGGCGACCAGCGTCACCGCTTCGGTCAACGCCAGGGCGGCGCGCTCCCGTTCGGTGAAGAAGGGGGTCTCGCGCCAGGCGCTGAGCGCGTAGATCCGCTGCTCGGTCTCGCCCTGGGCGCGGGCGTCCTTGGTGTGCATGTCCAGGCAGAACGCGCAGCCGTTGATCTGCGACGCGCGAATTCTGATCAGTTCGAGTATCTCGGGCTCGACCTTCGCGTCCTGTGCCGCTGAAACGGCGGCACCATGCAGGGAGCCCATCGCCTTGGACACATCGGGAGTTGTTTTCTTGAGGGCCACACGAGACGGGGAATGACTGTTGCTCATGGGGGGAACTCTATATCCGAATTCCAGGCTGTGTAACTGTTTCGTCTCGACGTGGGCCGACCCACAACCGTGGCCGTCGACCGCATGTCTAGGCAGGCAGAAGCAGCGAAACACGCGAAGGGGGAGGACCCGGCATGGGGGACATACGAAGAAGAGGCGCGGTCGCGCTCACGGTCACCGGTCTGCTGGCACCGCTCACGCTCGCGATGGGCATCACGCCCGCGCAGGCGGCGAGTTGTACGGCGACGAAGGGTCCGTACCAGAAGCAGGTGGAGAAGTTCCTCGGCCGACCGGTCGACGGCAAGCAGTCCACCGCCGACTGCGAGGCCATCCGGGCCTTCCAGACCAAGCACGGCATCTCGCCGAACATCGGCTACGCGGGCTCCGTCACCTGGGGCGTGATGGACCTGATGAACAAGCAGAAGGCCGTGGGCAAGAACCCCAACGCGGCGGGCAAGTGCCCGACGAACAAGGGCCGTATCGCCTGCGTGAACCTGACGCTGCAGCTGAGCTGGATCCAGGACGGCGGCAAGCTCGTCTACGGGCCCGTCCCGGTCCGCACCGGCCGCGACGGCTACGAGACCCGCACCGGTCTGAAGAAGATCTACTGGCGGAACATCGACCACGTCTCCTCGATCTACCACGTGCCCATGCCCTACGCCCAGTTCTTCGACGGCGGCCAGGCCTTCCACTCCGTCGGCGTCAGCATGTGGAACCCGCCCGGCTCCCACGGCTGCACCAACATGACGAAGACGGACGCCAAGAAGTACTGGTCGCTGCTGAAGAAGGGCGACGACGTCTACGTGTACGGCCGCAAGCCGGGCACCTGACAGACGATCAGGAGCCCGGCCGGCGGGCGGTGGCGGGACGTCACGCCTCGGGGGCGTCCCCGAAGTCCGGGATCTGCAGCCTGACCCCGCCCTGCCGCGCGGACTCGTGCGCGACGATGCCCGGCAGGGTGTAGCGGGCCGCCACCCAGGCGTTCACCGACGGCAGGGTCCCGGTGTTGACGGCGGTCACGAAGTCGTCCACCAGGAAGTGGTGGCTGCCCTCGTGCCCGTTGTGCAGCTCGTCGAACTCCCGCGGCAGCCGGGCCCGGTCGTGCACCGGCGCCGACCCGGAGGTGAAGGCGGCCCGCAGGTCCGGCGCGATGTGCTGGAGCGAGGGATCGTCGGGGGACAGGGTCTGCTTGGGCTCCAGCAGCTCGCTGATGTCCGTCACCCCCTTCTTGTCCTGCCAGAACGCCACCGTGGCGAGCTGCTCCATGCTGGCCTCGGTGCCGAAGAACCGGAAACGCGACTCCCGGATCTGCGAGGGGTAGCCGACCCGCCGGAACTCGTTCGTACGGAACGAGCCGCCGCCCGCGACCTCGAACAGCGCGGTCGCGTTGGAGAAGTCGTTTCCGAACTGGCTGACCTCCTTGTCGAACACCCCGTCCCCGCGCTCGTCCACGACCCCGATCGCCGACACGCTCACCGCGTGCGTCCCCCAGGCGCCCAGCACCCCGCCCACCGAGTGTGTCGGGTAGAGCAGCGGGGGGTAGCTGGCGGTCCGCTTCCAGTCCTCGCCGCCGCTGTACCGGTAGGCCTCGTAGAAGCCGAGGTCCATGTCGTGGACGTAGTCGCCCTCGGCGTAGAAGATCCGGCCGAACGCGCCCTCGGCGATCTGGTTGCGGGCGTGCACGGTCGCCGGGTTGTACTGGCTCGTCTCGCCCATCATGTACGTCAGCCCGGTCGCCCGGACCGCGTCGATGATCGCCGCGACCTCCTCGGTGGTGATCGCCATGGGGACGGCCGAGTAGACGTGCTTGCCGGCCGCCAGCCCCTGGAGCACCAGCGGTCCGTGCGTCCAGCGCTGGGTGAAGATCGCGACCGCGTCGACCGCGGGCGACTCCAGCATCGCCTCGTACGAGGGGAAGGTGCCGGCCAGCCCCTGGGCCGTCACGAGTTCTTGGGCCCGCTCGGGCAGCAGGTCCGTGACGTAGACGTCGCCGACGCCGGGGTGGGCCTGGAACAGCGTCGCGAACTGGCCGGAGAACTGGCCGGCGCCGACGATGCCGAGGGAGAACGTCATCTGAGGAGGGTCCTTCTCTGCTGAAGAGTCACTGGCCACTTACTTTCGCTACGAAAGAATTGTGGCGTCAAGGGGTAGGTGTTCATCTTTCGACGGCGATCGTGGCGGGCCATGGGCGGGTTGTTTGATTCCGTGACGGAATAAATCAGATGTGGGAGTCTGGCCCCCATGACCGCACTCGCCGCCAGTTGGCTGCCGCTCAGTCCCGGGGAACGCTCGGTGGCGATCGAGGTGCTCGTGCACGGTCCGCTCTCGCGCACGGAACTCGCCCGGCGGCTCGGCCTCTCGGCCGGCAGCCTCACCCGGCTGACCAAACCGCTGACCGAGTCGGGCCTGCTGGTGGAGACCACCGGGGGTGCCGCACTCCCCGGGGCCCGTCAGGGGCGCCCCTCCCAGCCCCTGGACATCGTCGCCGAGTCCTGCTCCTTCCTCGGTTTCAAGATCACCGACGACATGGTGTACGGCGTCGTCACCACGCTCCGCAGCGAGATCGTCGCCCGGTACGACCGTCCGCTCACCACCCATGAACCCGGGCGGGTCGCCGATCTGCTGGCCGAGATGACGGCAGGGCTCGCCCGCTCCCATCCCTCGCTCGCCGGGATCGGCATCGGGGTCGGCGGGTTCGTCCGGGACCGGGCGGTGGTCGGGGAGTCGCCCTTCCTGTCGTGGCGCGACGTCCCGCTGGCCGGACTCGTCGAGGAGCGCACCGGGCTGCCGGTGGTCGTCGAGAACGACGTCGCCGCCCTCGTCGAGGCGGAGACCTGGTTCGGGGCGGGGCGCGGCCTCGACCGGTTCGTCGTCCTCACCATCGGCGCGGGCATCGGCTACGGCCTGGTCCTGGGTGGCAGGCGGGTGGCGCACGCGGAGGAGGACCGGGGCTTCGGCCGCCACTGGATCGTGGACCCCGCCGGCCCGCTCACCCCCGACGGCAGGCGCGGCAGCGCGGTCTCACTGCTGAGCATCCCCAGCATCCGGTACCAGGTGCGGGCGGCGACGGGGCGCGAGGTGACGTACGAGGAGATCCTGGCCGGCGCGGCCGGCGGTGAGCCGATGTGCACGCGGGTCGTCGGGGAGGCGGGGCGGGCCCTGGGGACCCTGGTGGCGCAGATCGCGAACTTCGTGATGCCGCAGAAGATCCTGCTCGCGGGGGAGGGGGTGGGGCTGATGGAGGTCGCGGGTGAGGCCGTGGACGAGGCCGTCCGGGCGCACCGGCATCCGCTGGCCGCGCCCGTCCCGCTGGAGACGAAGGTGTCCGACTTCCACGACTGGGCCCGGGGCGCCGCCGTGCTGGCCATTCAGGTCCTCGTGCTCGGAACCGTGGAGCCGTAAACGCAGCGTGATCAGCTTCACGGTCCGTAATGTCTGAAGTGGGACCTTTACTCACATCGGCTTCACGTGCGAGGACATATGGTTTACACCATGTCCACTACCCCTGATGTCGTCCTGGAAAGAGCGGAAGTACCGGCGCGAACGGCCGCCGAGGTCAACGAGGAGATCCGGGCGCTCTGGTTCCGGAGCGGCGGGACGTTGAACAGGGAGCAGCGGAGCGAGTACGAGCGTCTGGTCCTCGAATGGGCCTCCGCCTCGTAGTCCGGTGACCGGCCGCGCCCCTCGCGGGGCGCGGAGCGCCGAGAGCGCACATCACGCAGGGCGTGGACCCCTATCCCCAACTCCCCGAGTACTGCCGGCGGTACGCCTGCCGGTCCTGTTCGGTGCGGATGAAGCGGGTGGCGGCCAGGGCGACCATGCTGCCGGCGATGACCAGCAGACCGGGCCCGACGTTGCGGGGGTCGGCGAGCCGGTCGAGCAGGTCGGAGGCGGCGCCGACGGAGTCCACGGGCTCCACGGACCCCGGCTCGGCCCCGCCCGGGGCGGCGGCGCCCTGGGAGTCGTCGTCGGAGCCGTCGGCAGCCGCGGTCGGCCGGACGGCGGACTGGGGCAGGCCGGTCAGCTGGACGCCGAGGTCGTCGAGGGCGGCGGACAGCGGCTGGAAGAACGTCGTACCGCCCTCCTCGCAGTCCCCGTTGCCGCCCGAGGTCACGCCCAGGGCCACCCCCTCCGAGAACAGCGGGCCGCCGCTGTCGCCGGGCTCGGCGCAGACCGTGGTCTCGATGAGGCCGCTGACGGTGCCCTCGGGGTAGTTGACGGTGGCGTCGAGGCCGGTCACCTCGCCGTTGCGGAAGCCGCTGGTGCTGCCGCTGCGGAAGACGCGCTGGCCGACGGCCGCCTCACCGACCGAGGTGATGCGCACTCCGCGGCCGTCGCCGACCGAGACCACGTTGGTCCGGTTGCTCGGCGCGTCCTGGAGGTACTGCACGAGCGAGTAGTCGGCACCGGGGAAGTTGGTCTCGGTCGTGCGGCCGATCTCCTGCCGGCCCTCGTTGTCCGAGAACCAGACGGAACCCGCCGGACCGCAGTGCCCGGCGGTGAGCATGAAGTCCCTCTCGCCGTCGGTGACGTTGAAGCCGATCGAGCAGCGTCCGCCCGTGCCGAAGATGGGCTGGGCGCCGTTCAGTCGCATCGTGTACGTGCCCTCGGTGCGCTCCATCCGCACGGACCCGCCGATCTTCTCGGCGAGACCGGTCAGGCTCGACCAGTCCTTCTTGGACACGGTGCTGTCGGCCCGCACCACGACCTCGTTGGACGCGGGATCGATGGCCCAGGAGGTGCCCGACACCCGGGGCGCGGAACGCAGCGCCTTCGTGGCGGACTTCAGGTCCTCACCGCTGAACTCGACCATCTTGGGACGGGCGCCCGCCCGCTCGACCTCGGCGGCGGCCTTCTCGTCGGTGACCGCGACGACCGGCTTGCCGTCGTCGGCGATCCAGGTGCCGGCCGTGCGCTCGGAGCCCAGCTCGCTGACCAGGCCGTTGCCGGTGCCGGAGGCGGCCAGCACGGCACTTCGGGTCGCGGGCGGGGAGGTGGTGGGTTCGGTCGCCATCGCCGCCTGCGTCACCATCAGGGTTCCGCAGATCAGTCCACCGGCGGCCGTCAGCCGCGCCACCCGCTTCACGACTCGTCGTCGTGCGTGCCTCATCGCCTGGCTCTCCCGAACCCCGTCCGACACGGTGTCAACACCGCCAGGGCGTCCGGTCCTTGAGCGCCCTCCTTTCATACGTGCGGTGGTCGGCACATGTTCACCGGTCCGCGTCGACGTATCCCAGCGTCCGGTTCATGGCGATCGCGCGCGTGTTGGCCGGATGGTGCACCGTACGGACGAGGCTCACCCCGCAGATCCCGGCGAAGCCGATGCCGAAGGTCTTCATGGCCACCGAGATCCCGCGGTCCCGGTGGGAGGCCCGCACCCCGGTCATCTCGTTGAACACGAACCCGGACCGCCGTCGGTCCGACCCCGCACAAGCGTCGGGCGTTGTACGAACTCACCAAGGAGTGCTCGGCGGACCTCCCGGATGTGTCGCCGAGTTCGGAGAGGGTCGTCAGGGGGATGCCGGCGGTACGGCACTCTTGTCGGCATACGGCTGGAAACGTGCCAGGTCGAAGCCGTTGACGTCCATTTGTAGGCGGACCCACTCGGTCCCCGTCATGGCTTGCCTCCCACTCCGCAGTACATGGGGACGATCGCCGGTTCCCCACGAGCGGGATCGCCCTCGCCGTCCGGTCTCCAGCGCGTGCACGACACGATGCCGGGCTCCAGCAGGTCGAGTCCGTCGAAGAACCGGGCGATCCGCTCCGGCGTGCGCTGGGTCAGCGGCGGGATGCCGTGCGCGTTCCACCAGGCCGCCGCGATGTCCACGTCGGGCCACTCCGGGCTGGTGATGGTGTGCGAGAGCACCAGATGACTGCCGCGCGGCAGCGCGTCCAGCAGACGGCGCACGATGCCGTACGGGTCCTCGTCGTCGGGGATGAAGGCCAGCACGTCGAGCAGCAGCAGCGCGACCGGCCGGGTCAGGTCCAGGGTGCGCGCCGCGTGGGCGAGGACGGAGTCGACGTTGCGCAGGTCCTCGTCGACGTGGTCCGTGCGGCCCTCGGGCGCGCTCGTCAGCAGGGCGCGCGCGTGCACCAGGACCAGCGGGTCGTTGTCGACGTAGACGATCCGGGAGTCCGGCGCGATGTGCTGGGCGACCTCGTGGGTGTTCTCCGCCGTCGGCAGCCCGGCGCCGATGTCCAGGAACTGCCGGATACCCACCTCGGCCGCCAGATGGCGCACCGCCCGTCCCAGGAACTGCCGGTCCGCGCGGGCGTAGTCGCCGATGCTCGGATACAGCCGGCGTATCTCGTCCCCGGCCTTCCGGTCGACCTCGTAATAATCCCCGCCGCCGAGCCAGTAGTTCCAGATCCGTGCCGCGGCCGGACGTGTGGTGACGATGCGCCGGTTCAGCGGCGACGAGGGGAAGTCCGGGGCTGCCGGGTTGTCCGTCACGGAGTCGCTCCTGGATCTTCTGTGAAGGTGCTTCATCCAACCGGCAATGTAGACCCGCCGGTTGGCCTTTGCCGAGGACTTCGGCGATCTTCTCGGTGCCCGGAACCGCCGGGTTCGGCCGCGTGTCGCCCAGCTGCGTCCGCGGCCCGTGGAACAAGGGTTGTCGCGCCCCTTCTACCAACCGGTAACTCTTGGGTAGTCTCCCGGCCACCATTGGGCATGACCATGACCAGCGCGGCGAAGGTTCCGACGACCTCGCCGCGTTGACATGAGAAAAGGGGACGAACATGACAGGAAGCGGTGTGGGACGCCGCATCACGACGGTCGCCGCGGTGGCCGTACTGGGTCTGGGCGGTTCGGTGACCGCGGCGGTGCCCGCCGCCGCCGCGCAGAGCGGGACCACGGCCGGCGCGGCGGCCGCCGCCGAGGTGGACTACGCCACCTGGCAGAAGGACGTGAAGGCCGTCGTCGACACGGCCACGCCCTATGTGCAGACGCGCACCGCGAACCCCTCGGGGCAGAAGCTCGCCATCGTCTTCGACATCGACAACACCACACTGGAGACGCACTACACGCCCTGGTACCAGCTGCCGACCCCGGCACTGAAGCCCTCCCTCGCGCTGGCCAAGTACGCCAAGTCCCGCGGGGTCGCCGTCTTCTTCGTCACCGCCCGGCCGGGCATCATCGAGAGCGTCACCAAGTGGAACCTGAAGAACGTCGGCTACCCCGTCGACGGCCTCTACGTCCGTGACCTGCCCGATCTGTTCGCCGAGGTCTCGGCCTACAAGACCGCCTCGCGCGCGGACATCGAGTCCGACGGCTACACGATCATCGCCAACGTCGGCAACAACACCACCGACCTCGTCGGCGGCCACGCCGAGCGGACGTACAAGCTGCCCGACTACGACGGACTGCTCGACTGACACGCGCCACCCTTCGCACCCGGGTGCACGGGCGCCGGTCCCTTCCGGCGCC